>JAYSVQ010000100.1:0-7245 GCA_043718485.1 Bacteroidota bacterium | reverse complement strand
CTTTGTGGTTCCAATTGGAAAAAAATTAATCCTTGAGGCTGGCGCGAATGTGGAAATAGTAAAAGAGGGTTTAATTTTATCTTATGGTTCTATTTATTCTCGGGGCGATGTTGGGAATCCGGTTCGAATTTATTCGTCTGGTTTTAATGGGGTTGCAATTATTCAAGCAATAGATTCCTCTTTTTTTGTGCACACTCATTTTACAGGCTTAGGTAGATTTCATCTTGGAAATTGGTGTTTAACAGGGGCCGTGAATGCAATTGAATCTAATATCTCGTTTACCCATTGCAAATTTGAAGCGTCGAATGCCGAAGATGGATTAAACTTAGTCAGGCTGAATCTAAGTATTGCACATTCTATTTTCTCAAACCCAACCGGTGATGGACTCGATATCGATTTTGGCAAGGGTATTATTAACCATTGTACATTTTCTGAAAACAGTAATGATGGCCTCGATTTGAGTGGAAGTACAATAAAAATTTTTAATCTCTCTGCCAAAAACAATGGCGACAAGGGAATAAGCATAGGTGAGGCATCTACGGTTTATGTTTCTAATTTTTTCATAGAAAAATCAAACATTGGAATTGCAGCAAAAGATAGAAGTTTTGCTTTTCTGACGAAAGGAAATATACATTCCTGCAATACCGGACTTTCCTCATCTACTAAAAAAATAGAATTTGGACCTGCACAATTGGTTTACAAAAGGGTTTCACTCAGCAACAATTTAATGGATTGCTTAGCGGAAGATGAAAGCAAAGTATTCAAGCTTGATTCATTCGACTTAAAATAGAAAAGGCTGCCCCGAGGCAGCCTTTTCATATGAAGAGAACGTTAAGTAATATTTACTTTATCTCCCAAGCCAATTAAGGCTTTACTGCTTTTGGTTTCTTCACTGAAGGAACCTTTGGGGGCTTCACAGATGGAACCTTTGGAGGCTTCACAGATGGAACCTTTACTGAAGGAACCTTAATTGACTTCACTGAGCCTGATTTCACTGAACCTGACGAACCTGACTTCACTGAACCTGATTTGTTCGAGCCTTTAGGTGTTGCATTTGGAGTTGAATAACCAGTGCAAGGATCTGTAAAACCACATGGGCCGAGGTATCCGTTCAATGTACCGATTCCACCACCACTACCACTACCTGATTTCACAGAACCAGACTTGATTGATCCTGAGCCAGACTTGATTGATCCTGATTTAATAGAACCTGATTTGATTGATCCTGACTTGATTGAACCAATTTTTGAACCAGACTTAATTGATCCTGGCTTATTAGAGCCTGACTTAATAGAGCCTGATTTGTTAGAACCCGACTTGATAGAGCCTGACTTGTTAGAACCTGAAGAATCTGACTTGATAGAGCCTGATTTGTTAGAACCAGAACCACTTCCTGTTCCTAAACAAGCTGTGCTACCATATCTAAGTGCTGGAACATATCTGCCAACATATTTTGGTTTAACTGCTTTTTGAATCCAAACACCCGGTTGACTTGGTGGTGAATAACAAACAAGCACTTTATCGCCTTTAGAACCCGCACGAATGTCAATCACATTAACTGTGTATGTACAAGTTGCCGGCTCAGAAGAAATGTTATTTGCATCTGTAGCTATAACCGTTACTGTATAAGTAGCATCATCTTCAGGGCTAACTGTAATAGAAGCAGTAGTTTGATTGCCTGGGGTCCAAAAGTAAGAATAGGTAAGATTTGAATCCGCATTTACTATAGTAGCAGTAAAAGTTGAAGTTCTAGCTGCACAGAATCCCAAATATTGAGTAGCGCAATTTTGGCTGCAATCCAATTCTAGAACCGGTGCTTGAGCAGCGCAGTTTACAGTAACTACTGGAGGGCAAGATGCATTTCCTTGGAATCCGCAATATCCTGGGCAGTATTGAGGACACAACCAAGTATTTTGGCAATAGGTTCCAACATAATCTGCAGCTGGGTTAGGTGGCGCAGTTGGTGGCTTTAAAGCACCCCAGAAAGTTGTGGTTTGCGTACCGCCAAAAACAGTTTTAACCATTTTTGCTCTTACTGCAACTGTGTTACACTGGAAAGTTCTGTCTAAAGGTACAATTACTACCAAAGGCGATCTTCCGGGTGCAGGGACAATACATCTGTAGGGGAAGTTTAAGAAGTCGAAATCGTTTCCAATCATTGGAGGAAGGATTCCCACCTCGCCGATATAAACGTAAGCTTCGCGAATTAACACCCCTGTATTGGGGTAAATCAAACAAAACATGGCATCTGGTCCCGAAACCCAATAAATCTGACCTTGGTCAGCTAATGTGACGGCGTTTACCAAATCCATTGATAAGCGTTGGGTACATTCTGGAATTGGACCAGCGTGACCAATTTGACAGGCATTTGACGGTGTCCAGGTATCCTGCCAGGATTGCCCGATATCGCCCTTGCCACCCTTGCGGGGATTTACTGCATCTGGACGGCATGATATAGCAAAAATTGCCAATGCCAGTGCAACATACATAGATAGACGTTTGAATTTCATAACTGTTCTCCTTTAAAGAGTTGAAAAATGGTTGAACACTAAATAACCTTACAAATATGAATCATAAAAAAGCAATAAGCAAGATTTATTTACAAAAAGATTAAAATATTTATCCGTGTGGGGAAAAATTTTTACAAAAACCTCATAAATAGCCATTAAATGAAGATTTGCGATTAAGGATGAATTTTAATGCCTAATCAAAAAACTCATTACACATGTTAGATAAAAATCGATTTTGTAAAAAGTTGGTCCTTTTTGGGGCTTCATATTGTTTACAATTATTCTTTTTGCCCTTTATCTTACACAAGGTAATAAAAAAGGGGTGGCATAAACCACCCCTTTTCTTTACAATTCCCTATTAAGGGTTACAATCTTGCTGATTTACTGGTCCATTTCCACCGCAAGGACCAACCGCTCCATTGAGTGATCTAATTCCTGGTGTTTTTGTGGATTTCACTTTGACGGACTTCACTTTAGTTGATTTCACTTTGATGGATTTCACTTTGATGGATTTCACCTTTGATCCGCCTGAACCGACTTTTGAACCGGACCCAACCTTGGAACCTCCTTTAAAGTGAGAACCCCCAACATGCTTTGCTTTAGAACCCACTTTTGAATTACCGTGTACTGAACCCGTTTTATTTGATTTAATAGAACCATGCACTTTAATCGAACCTATTTTATTGGATTTGATTGAGCCTTTTACTGCAATGTTTCCAGTCGCTGTATAACGCATCGAAGGCACATAGGAACCAATGTCTTGTGGTTTAATGCAAGCCTCTTTCCATTGGTTAGGTTTGTTTGGTGGCGCATAGCATACCAAAACTTTTTTATTATTGTCGCAAGATGCGCCCTGAGCAGCATTAACAGTCATATTTCTCACGCCCCAATTGCCATTTGCGTCTGTCACTCTTACAGAATAGCTAGTAGTAACGTTTGGCTTAACCCTAATACTTTCGGTAGTTTCTCCGGTACTCCATTTATAAGTATAAGGACCTACACCGCCTTCAATGCCATCTATCTTTAAATGTGCTGTACCTAATCCTTCTACCGCAGGCACAATTAAAGCACATTCATCGCAAATAATTTCTAATCTTCTTGGGCAACCTGTATTTTGGATTTGATCGCATGGATTATCTGCACACTTCCAAGGCTGACAAGTTTGGCCTGAACAAAGCACTTGGGTATAGCTTATAACCAAATCAGCTGAAGTCATTGTTGTATTTGGGACGAAAGTTCTACCCATCCAATAGTAACGGGTTTGAAAACCTGTAAAGGTTCTAATCTTCGTTACTACCAAGCCAACCAAATTGAATTTTTGGTAAAGTTGGGCGTTTGGCACCTGAAGGGTTATCTTATTATATGCCACGTTATAGTTAATTGTGGTCGAATAAGTAAACAAAGCAGGATCAAAAACCCCGGCTTCTGTCATAGGAAGTGGGTCTTTTTCGCCACCATACCATAATGAAACACCGGTTATCGAGCCTGCATTTGGTTTCATGCAAATCACAACGTTTTGGTTGTCATTTGATAAATCAAAAGTGCCACCAATTGCAAAGCCCCCATCAGGTCGATAAAGTGAACCACTAATTGAATTGCAACCTGCTAGGTTTGAGCAACCGATATGGCTTTCGCTTTTACCGATGTCATCACCTGAATTGCCTTTTGGGCCCACATTTTCGGGTCTACACCCGAACAAACCGATGGAAAGGGCCATTGTTACCACCGCTGAAAATTTCCGAAGTTTCATAACTGTTTTTCCTTTTTTAATAGTTGATGCAATATTTATTCAAAAAAAATAAATCCTAAACCCAAATAGCTACCTCAAAACGCTGAATCGCATTAATAGGCATTTTCCACCTCCCCATGCCACTTTCAAGCACATAGGCCAAATACAGCACCCCCGTTTAAATCAAGGCAATAAAACCTTGAGCCAAACTGGCTACTCTTAAATTAAAGTTTGTTTTTTGATACCCCCACCAGCATCTTCCCCACGCTGGTTTTGAAATGTATCGCTTTCCGGGTATGAATTTAATGAGGCTTTTCGAATTGTCAAAGAAAATTTTAAAACTTAGCCTTCTATTAAGCGTAGGCACATTTTTCCTTCATTTATGAGCAAATTCTCCCAAAATCCATGAAAATTCATTTCAATTCTCCCGTTATTTTAAGTTTTTCATTGATTGCAACCTTAATTATGGCCTTAAAGGCCATTTCGGGTGCGTTTTTTATTCAAAATATCGAACCTTTTTTTGCAGCTCCCGGGCAATTCAATTGGGATAGTTTAGCCTTTTATACCGGAATTTTGTTCCACCCTTTAGCCCATGGGGATTGGGGCCACCTATTGGGAAACTTTTCGATGATTTTGCTTTTAGGGCCCATTCTTGAAGAAAAATATGGCTCTTCCAATACTATAATGATGATTCTTGTTACCGCATTATTAACCGGTATTTTAAATGCGTTGATTTTTGATTCAGGCTTAATAGGCGCAAGCGGAATTGTATTTATGCTCATTTTGCTCAGTTCTTTTTCAAATGTTAAGGCAGGCAACATTCCCTTGACCTTTATTTTGGTGGCGTTTCTTTTTTTAGGAAAGGAAATTTATTCAGGATTAATCGAGGAGGATAATATTTCTCAGTTTGGTCACATTATGGGAGGTGTGCTCGGCGCTGCTTTTGGTTTCTTAATGGTAAAAGATAAATAAGGCAGTTCAAAAAAGGAAATTAGAGATTGCTGAAAAAGGGTTTTCTTTACCCATCCACATTTTCTTTTTCAGTCGAAAGGGCAGGATGCTGGTTTGGCAGGTGAACACAAAAGAGCGTTCCTTTGCCCTCCTCGCCCTGAACCGAAATGGCACCCCCGAGTTTCAAAATTGTATTTCTAACAATGGTAAGACCTAAACCTGTGCCTTGCACGTTGCTCGTCAAACGAAAAAACATATCAAAGATCTTTTCTCTGGCGTGGTTGGGAATTCCGGGACCATTATCTTCTATTTCAATCCAAACTTTTTTGTTTTCGTTTCGGGCCCGAATACTTAATGTGGGGTCCTTTCTGAAATCCTGGCTGTATTTCATTCCATTGCTCATGAGATGAAAAAGAATTGATTTCACCAACCTTCGGTCTGAAAGCAGTTTTTCAGATTGGTCAATTTTTACGCTTAATTGAAAGGTGTTTAAATCAAATTGGGTTGAAAGTTCATGTAACACTTCTGTCACCAATTCATTGATATCGAGTTGGGTAAAAGATAGTTTTTGTCTATTGACTGTTGTAATTTCAATTAAATCCGTAAGGTTATTGTCAAGCCTGATTGCGGCCTTTTTCAATAAATCGAGGTAATATAAACTGGTTGCATCTTTCAATTCGTTTTCTGCAACCATAAGCAAACCCCTGATGGTAGCAATTGGGCCTTTCAAATCATGAGAGGTGCGGTACACAAAAGAATTCAGCTCGTTTCCTTTTCTTACTAAAAGCTCTTCAGCTCTTTTTCTTTCTGAAATATCGCGCACGAAACTTAAAAACAAGGTTTTCCCATCCAAGCTAATTCTTCGGCTAGAAACCTCAACAGGAAGCCAAGTACCGTCTTTATGCCGATGGACTGTTTCGAAAATAGCATGCCCTTTTGTAAATAGATTTTTACGAATTTCAAACAGATTATTTTGAGCTTCATCTGCCGTAATTTCTTCGACTCTCATTCCAACCAGTTGCTCAACAGAATACCCCAATTTTTTCGCTGCCATTTCATTGGCTTCGACAATCATGTGCGTTTCCGGGTCAGCCACAATAATTGAATCATTTGCATGCTCAAACAGGTAGCGGTATTTTCTTTCCGATTCTGAAATTCCTTTTTTTAAACCTAACTTCAATTTAGCTGCAGGGAAGATTGCCAGCACAGATTCAACTACACCGCCTTGCCTTATGGGGCTTAAAATGAGATAAGGAGAGCGATTCAGATCGCCAATAAATAACTTCCTTACTTCCTCATTTTCAAAAACACTAATCAGAATTTCTTCAATTGCGTGGGTGAATTGAATAGGAAGAAAGAATTTTAATTTTCTACCCAGAAACTGTTTTTTCTTGGTAAGCTCTCCGGTTGAATGAACCGCTATCACTTTGGAATCTCGGTCAATTTCAAGCACTAAGTCATGGCTAGCGGATAAAAAAGATGCCCAATGCTCTTTTCCGGGCCCACTAGTTGCTATGGCCAACCATGATTGCAATAGGGAATTGAGCTCACGAAAGGCCTTTTCATCTTTGCTAAGCCTCCGCAAATCGTCTGGGTGTAAATAATCCATTTTTGGAAAATTCCGAGGGGTTGTAATTCCCAAGGTACGACTTAATTTCAGGATAAGAAATCGGTTTTCTGCCCAAAAACCCTTTTTTTGAAAAAATTAAATGAATTTTCCGAAATTGACTGTCTTTTTAGAATTACAATTTAATTGCTGGAAAAATGTCGGGCAAAAATCTGCCAAAAGCGAGAATTTCAATAATAGACAAATTAGGCAAGGGTGTGTTTTTCCCGCTTGCGGTTATTTCTCTTTGTATTCTCCTGTTTTTATCGCCGGTTACCCAAAACGGATTTACCAATTGGGATGATGAAGGTTATGTGACCAAAAATATATTGGTTCAAACCGGGCAATTGGGTGCTGTATTTAATCCTGAAGCCAAGGTCATGGGTAATTACCACCCTGTAACTATGGCGAGTTTAATCCTCGATTTTAAAATTTGGGGAATGCGTGCG
>JAYSVQ010000099.1:0-2493 GCA_043718485.1 Bacteroidota bacterium | reverse complement strand
AAAAGAAATAATGAATCCCGCGATACATAAAGGGGTTAAGGTTTTGAGAAATCCAAGAAAAATTCGGAAGGAAAGCGGGGATGTTGAGCGGCTTGTTTTTCCACTTCGCTTTGCGTCTGGCTCAATGGTTACAAGTCCGGAAAATTGGAAATGTTTTGTAAGGTAATGGGAAATTAATTCTTGAAAAGAATCTGCTTTAGCCGAGCTTATATCGCCTGTTTTGGCTTCCACTTCGTTTCCGCCTTCTTGAACGGGATGTTCATTCCCCATGATGAATAATACCAGATTTCTGTTTCTTGACCCGAATCGTTTACGAATCTTTGCTCATCGGGTTTTCCATACCAAAGATAAGTCTTCATGCGCTTAGGCTCCCAAATTGGATAGCCTTTTGGGAAAACTTTTGTCGCATCTGCAAATTTGTTGAAATATTGTTCCATTGCAAATCCGGGATAGGGTGAATTTGGCGGATCATGCGCATACCAAAAATTAAGGAGCGCATTCCACTTGCCTTCTTTTTCCGGCAATTTTCTCCAATGTTCCAAAATAGGACCCTCGCAAATGGCTTCCATCAATTGAAACGCTGAATCGGGATTGCTTTGTAAAGAATGAAAACCATTCCACTCAAAACGAAAGGGCCTATTAACCGCAACAGAAAGTTTGTTCGAAGAATACAAATACAATTCTAGCAAATACTCTCCCGGCTCCAAATCAGAGACTAAAAATTCACCGGAGAAAACACGCATTCCTTTGTCCAAAACCTCTTTTATCTGAGAAATAGAAACGTACATCGCCAAATCCGTTCCACTCTTTTCCCTTCGAAAAAGAACGGCCCGAACCGGGGTTTTCTCCTTTCCACCGGGAAAAAAGGCCGCCTCAAAACGGATTACATTTGCATAACCCGGCAGAATGCCGGAAAGAATGGGGCGCTCATCGGGACAGGAAATCAACAGCGGGTCGCCCAACCAAGGTGAAGTACCGGCAGGCTCACAACTGAAAATATTTTCTTGATACACCAACTTTCCATCTGAGCCCATAAATTCAAGCGAGCAAAAATAATTTCCCGTTTGCAATGAAAAAATTTTAGACCATTTGGATTCACCTTTGTTTTCAGCAACAAACTTTCGAATGAGGGTTCCCCCTTTTCTTTCGCGAATTTCAAGTTGAATTTGTCCATTTTCAGGCGGGACCTGAGCATGCAACATTACGTTTCCGTCTTTTTCATTTACATTGATTAAGCGAAAAGAAAAAGGCTGCACCGAAACACCGGAAAAAAGGAATAAAGAACACAAAACAATGCACGCCAGAAAAACCGAATCTAAAATAGGCTGCCTTTTTGGGTTTATGCTCATTCCACAATTCCCATTAAATCGAATTCGGTGGCATCTGTAATTTTTACCGAATAAAATTGACCCACACTCAAGCCCTTAGCGGTAACGAGCACTTCGTTGTCAACCTCAGGGGAATCAAATTCTGTTCGTCCAATAAAGCTCTCCCCTTCCTTTCGGTCAATGATTACTTTAAACGTCTTCCCTACTTTCTCCAAATTTTTATCGTAAGAAATGTCTTGCTGCACTGCCATTAATTCCGCTAATCTCTCTTGCTTCACTTCATCGGGCACATCATCTTCCAAAGAAAAAGCATGTGTATTTTCTTCATGCGAATAAGTAAACACACCCAAACGTTCGAATCTACTTTCCTCAACAAATTCCACCAATTCCTGAAAATCTTCCTGTGTTTCTCCCGGATATCCTGCGATTAAAGTGGTTCTAAGGGCTATTCCGGGCACTTTTTCACGGATTCGTTGAATGAGGGCAATCGTCTTTTCCTTGGTTATTCCCCTCCGCATCGACTTCAACATTTTGTCGCTGATGTGCTGCAAAGGCATATCCAAATAATTGCAAATATTGTCTCTCTCGCGAATGACATCTAAAACCTCTTCAGGAAAACCGGAAGGATAGGCATAATGCAAACGAATCCATTCCAAGCCTTTTACGTCAGACAAGGCTTCAAGCAATTCTGCAAGCCTCCTCTTCTTATACAAATCCAAGCCATAAAAAGTCAAATCCTGGGCGATGAGCAATAGTTCCTTTACACCTCTTGAAACCAAAAACTCTGCTTCTTTCACAAGGGAATCCAATTCTCTTGAAACATGTTTTCCCCTCATGATGGGAATCGCACAAAAACTACAAGGGCGGTCACAGCCTTCAGCAATTTTAAGGTAGGCAAAATGTGCATCAGTAGTAATTTGCCTTTCTCCGACAAGCTCCTTTTTATAGTCTGCGTTTAATTTTTTTAACAATGCAGGTAAGTCCATGGTTCCGAACCATGCATCCACGCCCGGAATTTCAAGCGCGAGTTCGTCTTTATAGCGTTGTGACAGGCAACCGGTAACATACAATTTTTCGATATTCCCCTTTTCCTTTTTCTCTGCGTATTCAAGAATGGTATTAATACTTTCTTCCTTCGCACGGTCGATAAAGCCGCAGGTGTTTA
>JAYSVQ010000098.1:0-2497 GCA_043718485.1 Bacteroidota bacterium | reverse complement strand
CTCCCCCCCTAATCGTATCTTGATTTGCAGGAACACCGGTTTGGTAAAACTGGCCACCCACAATGTTTCGATTCCAAAACATTTTTAAATTTTGGGTGGCATTTGCATCTGTAGCCGGTAGATTGAATTTTATATGGCTCCCCAAACAGGTGCTGACTTGAAAAGCAGAAATTAGATTGCCACCTGAAAGCGTATTTACGCCCGTGCTTGCAGGTAAATTATTGAGCGGACAAGGAATAACCGTAATCTGCATATCGCGCACAATGGTATTTATAATGGCCCCATTACGCCACTCATTCGCATAAACGCACATAACCCCAATCACCACATTCCCCGGATTAGGGGTTAGGGTTACGTCACCGTTTGAGGCATTGATTGCAACCGACCATGAGGCGCCTAAGGGTGCAAATTGGGTAAAGCCCCCGTTGTATGTAATCGTGCTATTCGTGGATCGGTAACAGGGGCCAATGGAATAGGATATAGAATCCCCATCAGGGTCAAAGGCTCCCTGATTAAATGTAAAAGGTTGTCCCTGACAAATATAGGGAACCGGTTTATTTGTGAATTGGGGCGAATTGTTGCAGGTCGCTAAACCTGTGTTGATGGTGGTTGCGCCTACATAAATATTTTGCCCTGAAGCACCAAATGAGATTGAATTATTTCTCGCCATTTGACTCCAGGTTATTCTATAACTGCAATTGGCAGCTAAGCCGCAAATTCGAAAATCCCGATACCAGTGGTATTCTTGTGTGCCATTAAAGGTGGAACTGGGTGTGGTACATTTTGTTGTGGCGGTTGTGCAGATGGGCGTTACTTCAACAATATTAGGCCCTGTCCAACCGAGGCCAAGTGCGGCAGGTTGGCTGCAACCCCCGGTTGTGGCAACTAAACTTACATCATCTGGCGTACCTGAATTGTAATCAACCCCATTACAATCTCGGTAGGCGCGAAGGTGAATACGAATTGTGCAATTGTTAATGCATTCGTAGGTTAAATCTACGCCCATGATGTGGGTGGCTTTCGCATTTTCCGGAATCAACCCGATTCCCAAAAACATCAAAAGCAGTGCGCGGAAAATATTTTTCATCTGAGACTGTAAAGCAGTGAAAATTCGGTTGGGCTTAAAATTACAAGTTAATTAGGCGCAAAGCCACAGGAGCGGGCATACATTCAACCCCCAATTTTTACCGTTCAGCGAATTGGATACGCATTTGGCTACCTATTTTCTTCCTTTTCAAGGGTAAGCTCGCCACAGCCGATTAGGCTTTGATCGGCCCTATAAACACAAACTTCATAAGCTCCGGGTTGCGGAAGGCTAATTCTAAAAGAAACGAAATCCCAATAGGATTTGGCCTGATATTGCTCCGTTTTCACCCACTTTTTACTGGAATCAGGTAAAAACTGCCATGTATCAATCCACAACGTTTTAGAAGTAAGGGTTTCATTTTCTAAATCAAAAAATCCAAATAGTGAGTCTTTTGCCGAATACAAAAAACGACTTCTTTCCTCAATTGGGATTTTTCCATTTAAGTCTAAAGCAAAACGAGGAACAAAAAGGGGTTTGGCAGGAATTCCGGAATACATTACCCTAAAAGACTCTTCTGCGATTTGCTCGCCCTTGGCGTTTTTTACCAGAAGCTCATAATTCCCTGAATTTTTTAAATTAAAATCCCATGACAGTTCGGTTCTGTTTCGTGCATACAGGGTTTTTTGTTCCTCAAGTGTTTTTGTTCCCAAAAACAACGTGTTCAACACAAATGTAAATGCCCCTTCTTTTTGGTCTTCAGGAACCTGAAATCGGGCCTGTAGATATGAATAGGAATCAGGTAAAAGAAATTGGCTCGATGCTTTTTGGTCGGCTCCGTGAATGCTTAAGGTTTGAGACTCGACCTTGAGGAAAAAGGCGAAGAATAAGAAAAGGCATAAAAACTGAAAAGGAAGGTATTTTACCTTCCTTTTCAGTTTAGCCAATTTTAATTTTTTATCTGACAAGGGTAATGTTTCCGGTAAAGGAACGATTGCCAATGGTAATCACATAAAAATAAACGCCTTCAGGAAGTTCCTTCCCTGAATTGTTCAGAAGCCCATTCCAACCCTTTATCTTATTTTCTGAATTCAAGACCTTATTTCCCCAACGATCACTTACTTCCATTTTGAAGAATTGGGAGCCGGAATAATTCACAATGAAATTATCATTGATTCCATCATTGTTGGGGCTAAAAATATTGGGGATTGAAATTTCAGGCGCAACCACCGTAAAGGTGCCTTGTTCAACAATGCTCATGCAACCGATTTGGTTTTTACCGTATAGTTTAACCATGTAGCTGCCTTCTTCAAGATAAACATGACTTGGGTTTGGCTCACTGCTCACTTTTCCATCACCAAAATCCCAGAGGTATGAAATCGCACCTTTCATGTTCTGCATAAAATGCACTTCGGTATTGGGTTGAACCAAATCTGCAGGGAAAGCAGGGTCTGATGTAAAGGAACCGCTCGG
>JAYSVQ010000097.1:0-2498 GCA_043718485.1 Bacteroidota bacterium | reverse complement strand
CGTGTTCGAGAGCGGCGCGATCATGCTGTACATCGCCGAGAAGGAAGGCCGCTTCTGGCCGCAGGACGACCCGCGGGCCAAGTACGAGGTCGCCCAGTGGGTGATGTGGCAGATGGCCAACCAGGGCCCCAAGACCGGCGAGCGCGGCCACTTCAGCCGGGTTCCCGAGAGCGAGGGCGACCAAGCTTATGCCCAGCGCCGGTTCGCCGACGAGGTGCACCGCATGTACGGGGTGCTGAACAACCGCCTCTACGACCGCCCCTGGATCGCCGGCGCCGACTACTCCATCGCCGACATGATCTGCTACCCCTGGACCGCCACCTGGAAACTGCAGGGCATCGACCTGGACGAGTTCAAGCATTTCAAGCGCTGGCACGAGGCGATGAGCACGCGGCCGGCGGTGATCAGGGGCATGGCCGTGGCCCCGGTGGGCCCGGTCGAGGACCCCGCCACCCTCAGCCCCGAGGAACAGGCGCGGCGACGCAAGCTGCTGTATCATAAGTGTAAGGTGCTGCATGTTCTGTTCCTGCTGCTTTTCCTTCTATATATCCCGGCTTATCTAAAACTACTAAATCACCATTTTGAGTAACATCATACCCTTTGGCAATACAGTTTAAAAAATAGTCGGCACCTGTGTTTGCCAAAATTTCTTCCTCGGTATACACTCTTCTAACTTGTTCTTGCGTCATCAAAAAGTCTTTAAAAGCTTGTTTTACTACTTTCAAATCAAATGCTTTTGTTTTAATAATTTCTTTATTAAAATGCAGATTAAACTTGGTATAATCTAGTACTAAATTTTCTCCGAAAGTAGTTATCGAAAAATCTTTTAATGCAGAACGAATTGCCTTTGTTTCAATGTTATCGACATTGTATTTATTTTTCTTAAGGAATTTTGGTGTTTCCGCTGCAGCGTGATCAGCAGTCAGAAAAACCAAATAATTTTCTTTCCCAATCGTCTTATCCAAATAGGTTAGAAAGTCAGCAATATTTAAATCCAAACGCAAATACGTATCTTGAAGTTCCATAGAACGTGTACCGAAGTCGTGACCAATAAAATCGGTTGCAGAAAAACTTAATGCTAAGAAATCAGTCACATCGTCTTTTCCTAATGCTTCTTTTTCAATAGCTTTTTCGGCAAATTCTTCTAGAAAATCATTACCAAAAGGAATGGATCGGAATATATCTGCTCCATTTTTCTCAAACATTTTATTTAAATCGTATGGAAAAATAGGCTTAGCTCCAAACAATTCACTTTCGTAAGGATTTTCATCAGGCAAACTTTCATCGTAAGTATTGATTGGCTTAAGTAAATTCCAACCTTTATTAAGGTACGGCAAATAATGTTTTTCGTCATTGAATTGCGTCACCCAATCGGGTAATTTAGCGCCATAAAATGTACTTGAAATAAAGCTTCCCGTATCACTATACCAAAATGCCCAATCCGCAAAATGCCCAGCAGGAAGAATGGAACCTCTATCTTTCAAACTCACACCAATAACTTTTCCTTTAAAATTGGTTGCCAGTTTTAATTCATCAGTAATAGTTGATGACAAAAGATTTTTGGGAGACATTTCACCTTCCTCCTTTTTACCATCGCCAAGCAAACTCACTCCTTTATCATCGGTACAATACATTTTTTTTTGAAGCGTTCTATTAAACCAATCGTTGCCCATAATCCCGTGTACAGCTGGTGTTGTTCCGGTGTAGATGGACGCGTGACCCGGAGACGTTGACGTTGGCATGTAATTGTAATGCATATTATGAAACGTATAACCATTGTTCATCAAACGCTTGAAACCATTTTCTGAAAATTCATTTTGGAAACGATACAAGTATTCCATTTTCATTTGGTCAACGACAATTCCAACGACTAATTTTGGTCGTTCTTGTGCTTGGCTGGTGATAGCAATAATGATTAGTACAATTGAGAGTATCTTTTTCATTCGAATAAATATTTGTGTAAAAGTACTATTTCAGATGTGATTTGATGTGAAGAAATTAAGAAGAATTACTTTTAAATTTAACCACATAGAAACATAGTTTTACAAAAAAAGTAATTTATAGAAATTTCATTTTCACATAGCTTATGAAAACTATAAAAAAGCAAAGCGTCTTAAATCGATTAGATTTTACTATGTTTCTGTGTGGTAAAAATTATACAATGTATCGAATTATAATCCTGAAATTTCACTTTTAGCCAATTCAAATTCGGCAATGATTTCTTTTACAATAACATCAACTGGCTTTATATCGTGAATTAATCCTGCTATTTGACCGATTTCTAATTCGCCCTCAACCAAATCGCCTTCAAACATGCCGCGTTTTGCTCGGCGTTTTCCCAACAAATTTTCGAGTTCTTCTTTTGATGGACATTTCGAATACAATTCCTGAATATCATTGAAAAATTTATTTTTAATGAGTCGAACAGGCGCCAATTCTTTTAACGTCAATTGTGTATCGCCTTCTTTTATTTTAATGATGGTTTTCTTGAAATTATC
>JAYSVQ010000096.1:0-2498 GCA_043718485.1 Bacteroidota bacterium | reverse complement strand
GGGATTTGAAGGCCTCATCGTTACCGATGCTTTAAACATGCAAGGGGTGGCAAAATTTTACCAACCCGGTGAAGTAGATTTACAGGCTTTTCTTGCGGGAAATGATATTTTACTTTTTTCCGGAAATGTACCCCGTGCGATTGAACTAATTGCCGAAGCGGTTCAGAAAGGCGTTATTTCAGAAGCAGAGGTGGACAAGCGAGTGATGAAAATATTAATCGCAAAAGAGTGGGCCGGCTTACATAAAACCAGGGGCCTGGTCAATCCGATTCGAGACCTTTCTGAATTAAACACAGACCATGCGGAAATATTAAGAAAAAAATTATTTGAATCTGCCCTTACCGTTGCCCTAAACAAAAATCATATTTTACCCCTTGGCGATTTATCAAAAAAGTCAATTGTTAATGTGCAGATAGGTGGAAATCCAGAGAATGCTTTTTTCCAAACCTTAAAAAAATATACCGGCATTCAACAGGCTTGGCTTCCTCAAAACCCAGACGCACAAACTCGCGCAGTTGCAATTTCCAAAATAGGGAAAAGCAATACGGTTGTCATCGATGTACATGGAATCAACAAGTATGCTTCTAAAGAATTTGGAATTGGAAAAGGCCTGAGAGATTTGATAACAGAATTGAAAAAAACAGATAAAGACATAATTCTGGTTTTATTTGGAAGCCCCTATGCAGCCAAGTTTTTTGGGTCTGAAGATGCCCTTTTGGTAGCCTATGAAGATGATCCTTGGGCACATCAGGCAGCAGCTGAAGCCATTTTCGGCGGAATTGGCTGGACAGGTCAAATGCCGGTAACGGCAAGCCTTCAAATTAAAGCGGGAATGGGTGACCGCCTTAATTCTCCTGTAAGACCTACTTTTTCTTTTCCCGAAGAAGCAGGGATGGATAGAAATACCCTCAAAAAAATTGACGGCATAGCAGATGAAGCCATTCGCAATGGAGCAACACCGGGTTGTGCGGTGCTTATTATGCGCGGAAATAAAATTGTGTTCGACAAAGCCTATGGCCGCACCGAATATAATAGTAACGGTACCGAAGTCGATCCATATGAAACCATTTATGATTTAGCTTCCGTAACAAAAACTTCTGCAACCACCTTGGCAGTTATGCGATTGGTTGAGGAGGGTAAATTGAAATTAGATGAAAGCATTGCCGTTTATTTGCCAGAGTTAAGAGAAACTCCTAAGGCAGCGATTCTTGTTAAAAATTTATTGCTACACAATACGGGCTTGCAAGCATGGCTTCCTTTTTATACAGAGACTTACGATTCAGTTAATCCAAAGGTATTGAGTCCGAAATTTTACAAACAAGAACAGGATGAACGGTATTGCGTGGCCATAATGAAAGACCTTTACTTATGTGTCGATTATCAGGATTCGATGTGGGTGAAAATTCAGAATTCAGACATGAAGAATCCCGGCAAAATGGTGTACAGCGACCTCAATATGATTGTGATGGCCAGAATAATCGAGAAGGTTTCAGGCGCAAGACTCGATAAATATGTAGATTCAGTATTTTATAAACCCATGGGCATGGACCATACCTTTTTTAACCCCGCATTATGCGGAAAGGGAAATGCCTGCGCTCCATCTGAAATAGATAATTCTTGGAGAAAAGGAAAAGTACAAGGATTTGTACATGATCAGGCTTCTGCCATGTTGGGCGGGGTATCTGGGCACGCCGGACTGTTTTCAAATGTGTATGACCTTGCAAAATTGTATTACATGGTGATGAGTGGAGGTACCTTCGGAGGAAAGCGATTTTTAGATAAGGCTACCATTGAGCAATTTACAGCAGCGCAAGAATCAGGAAACCGAAGGGGCTTGGGTTGGGATAAACCTGAACCCACAAATCCTGCGGGTTCACATGCTTCAAAGTATGCCTCAACAGCAACTTATGGCCATCTCGGATTTACCGGAATTTGTGTTTGGGTTGACCCAAGTAAGGAATTGATTTATATCTTTCTTTCCAATCGCACCTTTCCAAGCATGCACAATGGGAAGCTGATTTCGGGTGCATACCGGGGCAGAATCATGGATGTCGCTTATGAATCCATGAATTTCTTTGATTCTTTAAGCGTAAAAAAGTAGGAATTTGCCCTTTTTTCAGCGTTTTTTCGGTTCAAACCCTAATTAGCCGAATTGTTATTTTCAATTTTTAGTATATTGGATGTCCATGAAGGCATTGAACAAACTCAAATTCAGTATTTTTCTTCTCCTGTTTTTATTCGGTACGAATGAAAAAGGGAACAGCGTAACACCGGTTTCTCCTGAAGTGTATTCTTTTCAACAAGATATTTTTTCAGGAGGTGGAGGTGGAGAAAAGGAGAAGAAAACCAAACATTTGAAGGCACTTAAGCGCGCTCGAAAATCTGCAAAGGAGGCCAAATACGCATCCTCAGTTTCAAGGCAACAAGTGATGATGTTGGCGAAAGTGAGAAACTTTTTTCACAACACATTTAATTCTAAACCCGGCCGCTACCGCAAT
>JAYSVQ010000095.1:0-2501 GCA_043718485.1 Bacteroidota bacterium | reverse complement strand
ACATGGATGACATAATCCTGAAAATTTAAGCAAATTTAATGAGCATGTCTCAAAAACCCTATTTTTTCCCGACGAGCCAATCCTCTGGATTCATAGGTGTTTTGCTCTGAAAGACCTGAAAATGCACTTTAGTTTCCCCTGTAGTTTTGTCTGTTTTTGCGATTCCAATATCCTGCAACTTTTTGATTTGCTCACCCTCTTCGACAAAAGTATGGGCCAAATGGGCGTAAACCGTGTAATAAGCACCATGCTGAACGATTAATACCTTTCCAAAAGTCGGGATCGCCTGAACTTTAGCCACTTTTCCGTCAAAAATGGCCCGAATCGCCTGACCCTCTGAAGTAACGATGTCAACTCCTGTATTGTTGACCTGCAACCCGCTTTCATCTTCATTAATGCCAAAACCTGTGGTAATTACGCCATTTCCCGTAGGCAAAGGCCAAGGCATTTTGCCCCTATTTTCGGCAAATTCTTTAGATAAGGGAAGTAAAATATCGCGGGCTCCGGGCGAAACCTTCATTTCTTTGGCTATTAACTCTTCAATGTCTCGGTTGATTTTATGGAGTGCAAGTTGTTTCTCCTTTATGGTTTTTCGGTGCTTATCCTCGTCTTTTTTCAGCTTGACCAAGAGTTTGTCTTTTTCAGATTTATTAATCTTTAATTTTTCGCCTTCCCTTTTTTCATCTTCCATTAAACCTGTTTTTTGAAGATGTATTTCTTCAAGTTCTAGTTTTTTGCGAACCAAATAGGCTTGGGTGCGACGAATCATTTCTGCCTGAGATTTATGGTAGGCAGCTAATTCCTTAAAATATCGAATTCTAGCCTGCGCCTGATTGAGGTTTTCAGCACTTAAAACATACAACAATTCATTATTGCCCGAAAGGGTTTTATAGGTGCTAAAAACTAAATCGGCATATTGTTTCTTTATTTGATCCAGATCTTTTTGCAGGGTTTCAATCAAGAGGGTATTTTGTTCAATTTCTTTTTCGAGGTCTTTAATTCCCATTTTTAATTGGCCCAACAATTCTTGTCTCAACAAGATTTGTTTATGTAAAAGTTTCAGCTCGCCTAAGGATTGGTCTTTAAGTGACCTCGTTTCTTCTAATAATTTATTGGCCAGCGAGATTTCATTTTGAATGGATTTTCGTTTGTTTTCGAGCTTGACTTTACCGGTTTGGGAAAAAGCTGGCAATTGGATAAAGAAGGAAAAAAGAAAAGTGGCGATGAAAAAAGGGATAACAAACCCTTTCCGGAGCCGAAAAACGCTCCAGAAAAAACCTGCCTTATTTCTTTTTTCCAACATACTCAATCTCATACGAATTCGGAATGTTAAAATGAAAGCTGGGGGCTTCATTTAATATCTCCACTTTTGAATGCTCAAATTTCACTGAAATTTTATAGGGTTTTTCCACATCCATAGATGCTTTCATGGGAATTGTCCTGTTTCCCATGGTTTGCCAGCCTGAAAGGGCTAAGGAAGATTTAAGGTTTCGGGCTTTGTCTTCGCCTTTCATTTCAGATAAACGATAGTCGGGGCTACTTAATTTCCAACACATTTGTGCTGAATTAATATTTCCTTTTACAATATGCAATTGAGACTCGAGTCCATGATAAATCAGTGAATCGCCTTTAATCACAGGGTTGCCGGTAAAAATATCTTGTAGGGTAAGAAAAGTTAGGGGCAGGCCGGCCTTTTCTGCTAAATAAGAATAATCTGCAATGATTGCCCTTTTCTCCAAAGACATTCTGGCAAAAACCGAATCTGGCGTGGCAAGTAATTTTACCGCTTCAATTCCGAATTTTGAAATCGATACGAGAATGAGGCTATCTTTTGCTAGGGTGATTTTGTAATTAAAAGATTGGCTTTCGTCGAGTTGGGATGCATCTGCATTTCCCCGAACTACCATATACTTAAATTCGAAGCGATTGTCATCGACTTTCTTCAGCAGGGTTTTAAGTGCCAAACCTTCTTCAGGTTCTCCTTTTTCGGGTTTTGCAACGACTGTTTTTGATTTGCACCCGCCGAAAAGAACAATTGAAATAATGAAAAAGAAAATCGGAAAATACCGCATTTGAATTATTTGGATTTAACGGAGTTGATTTTGTTTTCTAGCGCTTTATTTTCAATGCCAGCTTTTTTCGCTTTTTCCCAAAATTCTAACGCACGCTGGGGCTGGTCAAGTTTAAATAAAACATCTCCGTAATGTTCGAAAACTTCTTTGTTTCCGCCATGTTCAATCGATTTGGCAATCCACTCTTCGGCTTTTTTGAAATCTCCTTTTTTAAATAAAATCCAGCCGTAGGTATCTTCGTATCTAGGAAGGTTAGGAAAAATTCGAATCGCTTTTTTTGCCATTTCTTCTGCATCATCAAGGCGCTCGTTTCGTTCTGCTAAATAAAAGGCGTAGATGTTATTAACCAAATCGTTTTCAGGTTGCAATTGTAAAGCATAGTCAAAATTTTCATTTGACAATTCTCCTTTTCCTAGAATGTGATATACT
>JAYSVQ010000094.1:0-2510 GCA_043718485.1 Bacteroidota bacterium | reverse complement strand
CTCAGAAAAAAAGGGGCTATAGAAAAGCAGTCATTTTGAAACAACTTTCAATAATTTATTCAGTGAAACGAAAGTCAATTCTTGTTCATACATTGATTGACAATAGACAAGACCCAAAGAAATCGAAAAAATAGGCCAACTCACAAAATATGATTATGGCAATATGAATTTCGATTAATGAAAAGGATTTTGGGGGCGTGCCTAAATGTGTGGTGTTGTGCGTTTCGTATGGGCATGACGCGTCCTGCTCATACCTTTTCCTGAATGTGTGAATTAAATAACTTATTTCCAAAATTATACAATGCTGTAAAGTAATCTTTCTTTCACCTTTGGAGGGTAACAATTCAGTTACATACTAAAATTACAATAAATGAAAAACAAAGAAATTGAAAGCCTCATTGATGCTTGCGAAGCATGTGTAGATGCGTGTGAGACAAGTTCAACAGAAATCAAGGGCAAACCAGGAATGGAACATTCCGGAAAACTTTTCATCGCTTGTGTTGACGCTTGCAACGCCTTAGTTGCAGCTAGTAAAACCAATTCAAACCTTGATGCGCTTTGTAAAAAATGCGAAGACGCCTGTAATGCTTGTGCAACAGATTGTGAAAAGCATTCTGACATGAAACATTGCAATGAATGTGCTGTTGCTTGTCGCAAATGTGCAACAGAATGTAAATCTATGCTTGCAGTAGGAGCATAATTTAATTTCAACCGCTCTTGTAGGGATTGTAGGTTTATATATTCCCCAAGAGATAAATTTGTGCTTGTAAGTGTTAACGCATTTGCAAGCATTTTTTATTTAATTCAAGGTGATAGAAATTTTATTAGGATGGTCTCATAATCATTTGAATGGGTTTTAATTCATTCCTTGATTTGCCCAAAGAGAAAGGGGTATTTCGCGTAGTTGATTATCGGGTCTAGGTGTTTTATGGAAACTGTGGCTGTATGGATAGGTTTAAAAGGCCTGTTTTCCCCTTTTTTAGTTTGTAAATTGTATCGACATTTTTCAGTCCGGAAAGTGCAGGTGGTGTAATAATGAGGTGACGGGATTTTCTGAGTCCATTTCTTTTTGAAAGGGTTTAGGGAAAAACAGATTATGAAAATTTTCTTTTCTAATATCAGGCGATGGGTTTCTCTAAAATTGGTTCAGTCCAAGAGAAAGACCAAGGAATTGGGCGTTGCTTTGAAACGAGAAGCCAGAGAGACCAAGGTGGCAGCAAAAATCTTGTTGAAGCTTGTTACCGGAAAAGGGGTTTCATTTGAGGAGAAGCGTTACTTAAAGGGCCAGACGGCTGATGTGGGCAAGGTTTTATTTATTTTGATCATGAAGGTTATTCCTGGGGCTTTTTTGGTTCTTATCGCGCTTGAAAAAGTAGTGCGGAAGTATGGTTTTTCTTTTTTACCGAAAAAACAAGAGGTGCTCATTAAACGAATTGCCCCGGAACGCAGACCTGAGATTGTTTCGGATGTTGCCTAGTGGAGGGTATTCTTAAAGTCTTTGGGTTTGGTCATTTATGGCCTCCTGAATAAGCAAGAGGCTATTGAATATTGACTTTCTGGAAAAAAGAGAAATTCAGTATTTTAGGTAAAAGGAAATTTGTAACTTCGAATGGTGGCCAAGCGATTAAAGAATCACATTGAAATTGAGGTTGATAAATTAACAAATAGCATTGTTAACGCCATTTCTGGAGATAGTTTTCCTACAAATATCCATCCGATAAGCCTAAGTGATTTAAAAAGTACCACAAAAGCTAAAGGATGGCGTTTTAATTGGGCGAAGGAGAATAAATTTCCTGATAGACAAGTATTCAAATTAACAATTAGAAATAATCCAGATATTGTTCAGGGCCTTTTAAGTATTAGTGATTTGAAAGATCATTTTTATCTGAATCTCATTGAAAGTGCACCGTTTAATTTGGGAAAAACGAAATTGTATGTAGGTGTTCCCGGAAATTTGTTTGCATTTACCTGTAAAATTTCATGGGACCGTGGCTATCAAGGATTTGTATCTTTCACCTCAAAAACAAACTTAATTGGCCATTATGAAAATGCAATAGGCGCGACCCATGTTGGAGGCCATCGCATGATTATTTTTCCATCAGAGGCGATTAAACTTATCAAAAAATATTATCCATCGTAAAACAAATTAATATGGGACACATCACAGAGCCCTCGGGTATAGATTTCGTAGTTGATCCGAAGCCGCTAACCAAGCTTGACAAGAAAAGGATTAGTGATATTATTGCGTTGTATAAATCAACCGGCAAAAAAGTATCTGCACGCAAACCTGTCAAAAAACGAATTAAGGCAAAAGTAGAAAAAAACAAGGATTAAGTTTCTGATAGAAATCCATCCCAACCCAATACCCATATTTAGCGCGAATCAATCTTTGCAATCGTCGGCGATTCCCAATACATAATTTTGTTTCATGCCGATTTGGGTGGCGGTTTCTGAACCGAGAAATCCCATTAGGTTTGTGTCGGTGAGGGAGTCGGTCCATGCGCTGAGCA
>JAYSVQ010000093.1:0-7324 GCA_043718485.1 Bacteroidota bacterium | reverse complement strand
AAATCAGGTCGATTTGAGGAAACACCAATTTTATATACTTGCGAAATATTTAGCCCAGATGTAATGTCTGTCCAATCCGTTCCATTATTGGTTGACTTGTAAATTCCGCCATCGTTACTACAAAATAAATGAGACGTTAAAGGGGAGTAAACCAAGTGATGTTGATCTGCATGAATTGCATCTGCCCCGCCGGAGCCTGTCCAATGTGCATTTAAGGCCCAACTAACGCCACCATCCAATGATTCCCAGATATTGATTCCACCTGCAAAAAGGTGATTTGCATTACTTGGGTCACCGACTAAAGTTAAATCGTAGCTGGATTGACTGCTACCATCACTTGCATCAAAATTATAACCTAAAATATTGGGGTTGTTTGTTTGAGTGGTGAAATTGAGACCGGCATCGGTAGAGCGATACACGCCAAGCAAACCTGAAGTTGACCCGGCAAGCACATACACATAATTGGGTTGATTCGTTGAAACCGCTAATGCAAAACGATTGGCTCCGGAAGCAGGGAGGCCACTTGTAATTTGGGTCCATGTTACGCCATTGTCAGAACTTCTTTGAAACTGTGTACCTGCCGCATAAACAATATTTGAATTTGTCGGATGAAAAATCAGGTCTTTGCAATTGTGGCCAGTAAAGGTTTGTGTCCAGGTCAAGCCTAAATTAGTAGAGCGGTAAATTCTTGAATTCCCGGTTGAGGCGATTAAAATATTTGCATTCCCCGGATCTCGTAAAATTTCGTTCACCGTATTGTTACCAATTGTTGTGTTTCTGCTCGCCCAAGTTGTACCCCCATTTGTGGTCCACCACACACCGTAACCCGGGGCATCGCCCCCATCACGATCTCCGGTGCCGATTAAAATGGTATCCGGACTGGTAGGGTGAAAAATAATTGAGGAAACACCTAAGCGCGTTAAGCCTGAAGAAATGTCGGTCCAGTTGCTTCCATAGTTTGTAGACTTCCAAATTCCGCCAGATGCAGAACCGATGGCAATGAAATTTGAATTGCTCGGATGAAATGCAACTACATTCACCCGCCCTAATCCGGTTGGCTGACCACTATCATTAAACGGAATTGGAAAAGGTCCCTGGGCAGTCCAATTGCCGGAACTTGAATTGCGTTTTGATGGGGAAAAAAAGTCGGGATGGGTGGAAACATATTTATTCATCTCTTCCATCACCCTGCTTGGTCCAGATTGGCTTCCATCCGCTGCAACACGGCGCGCCATAAAAGCCTCCCACCGTTTAAAAATTTTCCAACCGTTGTGTGCACGATTAGACTCAGGAATATCTTTCCAATATTCCTCAAAAATTCGGCACGTTTCCTCGAAATTTGCCGTGGGATCTTGCATTCGGGCAAACCATTCCTCTGTTTGGCAAAAGGAATAAAAAGGAAAGATAGTTAACCCAAAAATGAAAATGAGTTTAGTCAGTAGTGTCACCTAATTGGCTTATTGAATAAAAGTACAAAGAAAAACGTTTTTAATCTTCATTATTCATTTGATTTTTTCTAACTCGGTATCCTCCTTATTTTTAGGGTTCAATTCTCGAAGTTTCTATGTCAGAGCTCAAAAAACCCAATTTTACCCCCTTTAAGTTTAGGGAAATTCTTGTTTATGGCTCAACAGAATGGATGGCCGATAGCAAGAAAAAGTACCAAAGGGTTTTTGAGAAAATGGAAATCTCTTACATCTATTGTGAATTTTCTTTTTTCAACAAACTTTTTGATGAAGAAGAATGGGAGGTAAAAGTAAACTTGAAGTGCTATTCCATGAACCCTGAATTCGTTAAGGTCAATGAAATGTGCAACATTGAAATCAAGAGAAAAGTTAAAATAGAGGAAAATGTTGTTTTTATAAGAGAGGGTTGGGGCAATGTCGTTAAAGGTCAATTTTGGCAGAAGGGTCGCTACATGTTTGAGGCCTATTTAGATGACAAGTTAATCGGTCATACCTATTTCTATGTAGAGCATGCAGGCTCGGTTACTGAAGAAGAAAACCCATACTTAAAAGTTAGCGCCGCAAAGTTGTTTGAAGGGGGATTACAAGTTATACCCCAAGACCAACGAAAATTTTTCACCCAATTTGACAACACAGAAACCCGATATGTATGGGGCCAAATTGATTTTGAAAATATTCGAAAAAATGAGGAATGGTATTGCGAAGTATTTTTTAGCTTCTATAACCAGGCGCATCAGCTAAAAGGTAAATCCTCAGAAATTTATATTATTAAACCAGACCGCGACACCTTTCAAATTTGTAGCGGTTGGGGATCTGAAAGTAAAGGGTCATGGTTTTCTGATTCCTATACCCTTGAGATTGTTTTTATGAATCATTTGCTGGCCATCATTCCCTTTGAAGTAGGGGAAGGAAATGTGGTCGGCGACCCTGAAATTCTTAAGGGTGGATTGGGCGGTTTGACCTTGGAAAAACCACTCGTGGTGGAAGAAACCCTTGAAGAAATTTTGGCAGAATTAGATGCGTTGATCGGCCTAAAGGGAATTAAAAATCGAATGCGAGAGTTGTATCAACAACTCAATTTCATGAAACTTAGAAAAGTAAAAGGCCTGGAAGAAGAAGATAAAATTTCGCTGCATACCGTTTTTACCGGAAACCCCGGAACTGGAAAAACAACGGTAGCAAAGTTGTTAGGCAAGATTTATCACAAATTAGGTCTTCTGAGTAAAGGACATGTGCACGAAGTTGACCGAGCAGAATTGGTGGGTGAGTACATCGGTCAAACCGCGCCTAAAGTTCGCGAAGCAATAGCAAAATCCCGCGGTGGAATCTTATTTATTGACGAGGCTTATGCATTAGCCCGATCCGGAGAAGATTCAAAGGATTATGGCAGGGAAGTTATCGAAATGCTGATAAAAGAAATGTCAGATGGTAAAGGAGACCTTGCCGTAATTGTAGCGGGATACCCTCGTGAAATGTCAGTTTTTCTAGATAGCAATCCGGGAATCAAATCCAGATTCTCACATTATTTTGATTTTCCAGATTACGTGCCCCAGGAATTAATGGAGATCGCCCGGTATTCAATGAGCAAAAAGAAAGTGAGAATCGATCCACAGGCAGAGGAATTTCTTTACACCCAAATCGTTGAGGGATATAGAAACCGAGACAAGAGTTTCGGCAATGCACGTTGGGTGAATTCTATTATGGATGGAGCAAAGTTGAATTTGGGGTTGCGTATTATGAAAAGTGATGCTCCGTCAAATTTGTCTGAAGAAATTCTTTCAACAATTTCACTTTCTGATTTGGAAGAGGTGTTCAAAAAGTCTGCCGGCATTCGGCCAGATATTCCAATTGATGAAGAATTGTTGCGCGAAGCCCTTTATGATTTGGACCGCCTTACTGGCTTGGATTTGGTAAAAAAGGAGGTACAAGAAATGGTTGATCTCGTTCGATTCTATCGCGAGATAGGAAAAGACGTTTTGAATTCATTTTCTCTGCATACTGTTTTTACCGGAAATCCGGGAACCGGAAAAACTACCGTTGCGCGTATCATGGCAAGGCTTTTTAAGGCATTGGGCGTTTTAGAAAAGGGCCATTTAGTAGAATGTGGAAGGCAAGACTTAGTCGCTGGTTTCGTAGGCCAAACCGCATTGAAAACAACTGAAATAATTGACAAAGCACTGGGGGGCTTGCTTTTTATTGACGAAGCCTATTCCTTGACCCAAGGCGGAAATTCGGATTTCGGAAAAGAAGCGGTTGAAACCTTATTGAAGAAAATGGAAGATTTGCGTGGACAGTTTGTCGTAGTGGTCGCCGGTTACCCTGAAAATATGAGAGTCTTTTTAGAATCGAATCCCGGACTTAGGTCCCGATTCGACAAAACCTTGCTTTTTGAAGATTACACGCCAACCCAACTTTGGGAAATTGCCCTGAATCTGTTTTCAGGGAATAAACTAATTTTAAATGCCGAAGCCGAAGCGCACCTAAAAAAATATATTACCTGGATGTATAACAACAAGGATAAATATTTTGGGAATGCGCGTTTGGTAAGAAAATTAGTTGATGAAACAGTGAAAAATCAAAATTTGAGAATGGCTCGAATGGAAAAATCGTTGCGCACGCCCGAAGTATTGAATGCCCTAATTTTTCAGGACGTTGAAGAATTTGAATTGGGACGTGGAATAGAAAGTAGTTCGAAAATTGGTTTTGGAATGGGCGGCAGACCAGAACCAGATGCCTCAACGAATTAAAGTTACGGTGCCTACTTGTTTAAAAACATGTTTTAAATAACTCGTGCCCTCGATTAACCAGGTAAAAACCCCTTCCTGACATGCGATGGATTTGTAGTACCCATCCCAAGAAAAATCTTTATCTGTACTTTCGAAAATTATCATGCCCCAACGATCAAAAATCGTAATATGAAAATCTTTAACCCCAATGGTGAAAACACTAAAAACATCATTTCGGCCATCTCCATTAGGTGTAAAAGCATTGGGAGCAAATAAATTAAAATCGCCCTGCACCACAACTAAAATCATAGCGGTGTCTTTGCAACCATATTGATTGGTGGTTACAAGTTGGACACGAAAATGACCAGAGTCAGAATAAAAGTGGCTAGGGCTAAACTGAGAACTTCCACTGCCGTCATCAAAATCCCAGGCCCAAGAAACTGCACCTATACTTTGATTCGTAAACACAACATCTAATGGAACCCAGCCAGAATCGGGAGTGGCATAAAATTGTGCATCCGGAAAAGAATCAATCACGTTTATGGTGGTGAAAACCGGAAGTCCCGGACAACCTTCATTAAATCCGGTTACAGAAAAAGTAAGGCTGGTGTCTGGTTTTACATTTATTGAGTTTCCGGTTATTCCAGTATTCCATATATAGGTTTCTGCACCATTCGCTACAATTCTTACGTTTTCTCCTTTACAAATTTGAAAACTAGGCGTAAGGGTAACGATAGGAGGCTGAACAATACGAATGAAAATACTATCCAGGTCTTTGCAGCCATTGGCATCGGTAACTTCTAAAACAAAATTTGTGGATTGATTTAATCTGGCAGTCGGGTCAGGAATGGTAGATACACTCACCAAATTTGCAGGCGACCAGGAATACTGAATGCCGCCACTTCCAGATAATTGCACAATTGAATCGCTGCATCCCACTAAATCTATTCCTGCGCTGGCTAAAGGTAGTGGCCAAATTGTAATGAAAACAGAATCCTTATTTTGACAATTGTTTACGTCTGTTCCGGTTACTACAAACCATCCGCTTTGTTGGGGAGTCACCACAATATTTTGGCCTCCACCCCCCGGGTTCCAAGTATAGTTTGAAGCGCCTACAGCACTCAGGTTTGCAGATTCGTTTAAACAAATTGAAGTATCGGGAAAAGCGCTTACGATTGGCAAAGGGTTGACCGTTACAAAAACAGAATCGATTTCGGTGCACCCTATGGCATCAGAAACGGTTACCGTGTACATGCGTGAGACTGTGGTTGAGCAAATCGGCATAGCGGTAAAAGCAGAGGACAAAGCCGTAGGTGGCGACCAGGAATAGGTGGTTCCGCCTGAACCTTGTAGTTGTGTTGTGCTCCCAAAACATACAGATCGATCGGGCCCGGCATTGGCTTGTAATTGTGAAACATTTACAACAACAGTATCTCTATCCACACAACCCGAAGCATTGGTTACTGTCAAAAAATAGGAAGTTGTTGAGGTCGGATTCGCCGTTGGATTTGCCGTACCTGCATTAATGAGGGATGAAGAGGGCGACCAGGAATAAGTCCCTCCGCCTGATCCATTTAAAGTAGCCAATGTGTTTTTGCAAATACTGGTGTCATTGCCTGCCTGTGCAGTTGGCGAGGGGGTTACGGTTACCGTAACGCTTGTCGTATCCAGACATCCGTTTGCATTACCCACAATTACCTGATACGTTGTGGTAACAATTGGATTTGCAGATGTGCTCGCAGCATTGGGTGAACCCAAAGTTGCAGGAGGTGACCACACATAGGTAGTGCCTCCCGAAGCAGTTAAGGTTGCTGTTTGTCCGGCGCAAATTGGGGGTGGATTATTAGTTGAAGCCACAGGTTGTGGCAACACAATTACCGTTCGGAAAACGGTGTCAGACAAATTACAGGAACCTGGATTGCTCGCAATTAATCTTACATTATATGTGCCGCCGGTGGTAAAAGTAAAGGTGGGATTGGTGGCGGTAGATGTGTTTCCCCCACCGAAATTCCAAGCGTAGGAGGTGGCGCCAGCAGATTGATTTGTAAAAGTTACAACGAGGGGCGCACAACCTGTTGCCGGATTCAAGGTGAAGTCGGCATAAACCTGGTTCAAAGGAAAACTCATTTTCACAACCGCTTCATTGCAGTTTGAAACGTTTAAATTGGTGGGAGAAACCACTCCGGGCGTTGTTGGAAAAAGTGAATTTCCTCCACAACCTGCGCATACGGCTTGATAAATGACCGCATCGCGGTCAAACCGGCTGGTGCCCCCATCTACGTGCTCGTTGGAACCAATTCCCCCTAAATAGGAGCCGTAGTCGAGGGCCAGCAAATCCTTTTGAAAAACAATAATATAAAAATCGCTTCCATCTCCAACAGGTTGTAGTGCCCCCCCTGTGATTGCCATTCCGTTTGTGTTTCCACAATTGCTATAACCTTGGGAGGCATTGGTTCCTCCTCCCCAGCCACTGCAATACACATAATCACACAAATCAACCAAAAATGCGGAAGGGGAAATATTTGAAAGCGAGGTTCCACTTCCAAAAACGGTACTTCTTAAATTTAGAGACAAACTCGGATTAAGTTTAATGATAAATTGGCTGCTTCCAGGATTACTGTAAACCCCAGGAGTAACCGGAAAGGCCCCGCTCGTTTGTCCAAATAAATAAATATTTCCGCCTCTGTCGATTTGAATAAAATAAGATTGATCGTCGCCGGTCGTTCCAATAAAGGTTGAATTTAAAATTGATGTTCCGGTTGAATTGATACTGGTAACAAACCCGTCAATTCCTCCCCTGGCGATGGGCCAAATCGTTCCTCCTGTGGTTGGGAAATTATTGCTTGCTGTGCCTCCCGTAATATAGGTAATCCCTGTATTTGTTGTAATAATGCCATATCCTGCATCCTCTAAATTACCGCCAAGGTAAGTTGACCAAACCAGCGTAGATAAATTTCGACTCATTTTAAATGCAACAGCATCTTGTACCCCTCCAATCGCATTGTCAGGCGCGCCAGCAGTTGTGGGAAAATCGGTAGAACGTGTGCACGATGCCACAAATACATTACCGGCAGAATCCAAATTTATTTCTCCTCTAAATTCATCCCCATAATTTCTTCGCGTGGCAACCGG
>JAYSVQ010000092.1:0-2515 GCA_043718485.1 Bacteroidota bacterium | reverse complement strand
TTGAGGGCAGCTTTGGCCTGGTACAGCAAACTCACCGCATCATATTGGGGCGGCCCTGGCATTCCGCCCTGAAAGTCAATAAACCAGGGTTTATCATTCCAAACCATTATGTTCCGGGCTTGAAAGTCTCGGTACATAAAAAATGGAGGATGGGCTATGTCAAAAGCTGCCGATAATTTTGTAAAATCTTTTTCAAGGGCAGGTTCTGAAAATGGAATTCCGATTAATTTCAGGTAACAGTATTTGAAATAATGCAAGTCTGCCAAAACAGCCTCCTTCCCAAATTTTTTTCCTGAGATGAGTAAATTTGGAGCTAGCCCCTTCAACCCTTTTGCTTGTAATTGAGCCAGCATCGCGAGTGAATCCGCATATAATTGAAATTGCAAATCTGTCAATTCCCCGGTGCTGCTTTTTTCCATTCGTTTTTCAAGCAAAGAAACATCGCCCAAATCCGTTTGAAGGTAGGCAGACTGGGTTTCGTTGCGTGCCAAAATACGCGGAACCGAAATTCCTAAGTTCTCGAAATGCGTTGCCATACCCATAAAGGCACGGTTTTCAGCTAAATTCTCGCTAATAACTCCGATGATGGTTTTTCCATTTTCTGTAATTCTGAAATATTTGCGGTCAGAACCCGAAGGTGGAAAAGGCAAAATCGAATCAGGTTTTTTTCCTGAAAAGGATTGAAAAAGTGAAGTGAGGATTTCTTCCAAAGCGCATGAAGTTAAGCAGGATCAGACATTTTTATTTTGGCTTTTCCACATGGCCCAAACATTTGAGCCATTGTGTTTTATTTTCCCCTGCCTTCAATCATGACAACGAAGGTATAGAGCAATATTTTTAGGTCGAGCGCGAGGGACATATTTTCGATATAGAGAATGTCAAATTTTAATCGCTCCACCATTTGTTCAACGTTTTCGGCATAGCCATATTTCACTTGGCCCCAAGAGGTAATACCGGGTTTTACCTTGTGTAAATGCCTGTATTCAGGGGCGATTTTCAAAATCTTATCAATAAAGAATTGCCGCTCTGGCCTCGGCCCAATTAGGCTCATTTCGCCAAGCAATACATTTACGAAATTCGGAAATTCATCAAGCCGGGTTTTCCTTAAAAAACGACCTACACGGGTAATTCTGGGGTCACCCTCACGTGAAAGGGATGGGCCTCCACTTTCAGCATCGGTTTGCATGGTTCTGAATTTTAGAATGTAAAAGGGCTTCCCTCCTTTACCAATTCTTTCTTGTTTGAAAAATATTGAGCCTTTGGAATTTACCCGTATGGCAATCGCAATTCCAATATAGATGGGAAGCAAAAGCAGAAGAAAAGTAGCACTCACAACAATGTCAATTCCGCGTTTAACCACTGCCTCCCAAGGTTGCATAATCGTAGGCCTGATTTCAATTAAGGGTGAACCTAAAATTTGCGTTGTGCGCACAGAGCCCGTAATGTAATCATAGACTTCAGGCACGATTTTTAGGTTGACGCTTAGGTCCTCAATCGACTCAGCAGTTTCCATTAAAAAAGGTTTGCTTTCCGTGTCGGGAGCAAGAATTACATCTTCAATATTCCGGCTTTTAATGGCATGCCGAATATCTTCTGCATTGCCGAGTCTTTTTAACTTCCCTAAAAAAAGAGATTCTTCTGAATTTCCCTTCATCGGAATATATCCTAAAAATCGATACCCTAAGCTGCGTTTTGCAGAAGTTAACTCAGTCCAGATTTTAAAGGCTGATTTTCCATTTCCAACGATAAGGGTAGGAAACCAAATCAATCCTTTTCTGATTTTTCGGATGGTGAGGCTGGTAAAAAAAAAGTGAAGCGCCGCTATTGTCGAAAATTGCAAAGTAAAATAAAGCAAATAATATTTGTAGGTGGTGCCGGAGGGGTGCTCATCATCGATAAAAATGGTGAAGAAAATCACCAACATTCCAATTAAGGTAAATTGAAAAATCTGACTGATTTCCTTAAAGCGGGATTTTCGAAAAGGGTCGTTATACAATCCTGCGGTTGCATAAAGAGAAAGCCAAAAAAGGCTTACAATAATTGCCCTACCGGATTGGGCAAAGAATTTAGCATCGGCTAATTCAGCCTCATACAACTCATAAACCGACCTTCGGATAACAAAAAAGGTCATCCAAATGAGAATGCAAGCCAAAAAATCGCTTGCAACATAATAGCAAGTCTGAATAAATTTTTGTCTTTTCATTCTTCTTTAAAATGAACGACGCGCACATAATCAATCTCCACTTTTCCGCTGGCGCCTTTTGCATCTGAATAAATCCACAGGCTGAATTGTAAACCGGGAATGGCCGGTGCATCTCGAATCATTTTTACCAAATGAATAAAAACGGTTGTCCATTCCTGCTTGGGTACCAACTCAACTTCTGAAATGCGCACAGGCTGAGGATTAAAATAAAAAAGACCTGCCCGCAATGGAAAATCAGATTTGAAGGTAATCTCGGCATAGATATCTGTGTTTTTCTTAACCTCAGGCAAATAGTCTGAAATAATATCCAAA
>JAYSVQ010000091.1:0-7392 GCA_043718485.1 Bacteroidota bacterium | reverse complement strand
GTTTTCAACGTCAAAAAACGAATAAACAAACCGGTCCCCTTTTCAGTTAAAAACCTAAAATAGGATTCTCCAATTTAAAGGAGATTCTATTATCCCTTTTCAATTTAGCCTCGATTAAAATAAAAATGGCATGATTTCTGCCTTTTTTTCGCTTTCCATTTCAAGATTGTATTTTTGCCCTTACATGAAAAGGATACTCCCCCTCCTCAACACTTCTGGCTTTTTAGCCATTTTTCTACTTCTATCGATGCCCCTAATTGGACAAGGCCCCGATTTCTCAATTGAACTTGAAGGCGCACCCTCTGGCAAAGTAAGGCTCATTGGCGTTTATGGAAATCAAAATATTGCCGTCGACAGTGCGAATGCAGATGCCAAGGGAAAGGTAATTTTTAAAAGAGAAAAGCCTTACGATGGCGGTTTTTATTATATCGTTTACAGCGATAACTCCCCTATCTATGCCTTACTCGACAAAGATCAAATCTTTAGCATTTCCACGACAAAATCAAATTGGATAGGGGATTCAGAAGTTGAAGGATCTTTAGACAATGAATTGTATTACCAAAATCTAAGGTTTGAACAGAAGTTTCGCCCAAGATTGGATTCCGTTATAGCCTTGGTGAAGGCTCAATCTTTTGGCACAAAAGAATATGAAAGACTGGAAAAAGAAAGAGAGAAATTAGAGCTTGAAAAGGAAAACCACATTAAAGATTTTGTAAAAAATTATCCGAATTCATTCTTTACCAAATTTAAATCCCAGGGTCAAAATCCGAAATGGAGAGATATTAGAAAACCGTCGGGTGAAATTGATACACTAGCTCGCTTTTTTACTTACCGAGGAGAATACTGGAATGGCTATGATTTTCTGGATGATCGCCTACTTCGCACGCCCGTTTTTTACAACAAACTCAACAATTATTTAACCACGCTCATCCCTCAACATCCGGATTCGCTGATATTAGCTGTTGAATTTATCATGCCCAAAGTTGAAAAGAACGCTGAAATGTTCAAGTTCACTGCCAATTTCATTGCATTGACCTACAAACAAGCAAAACTAATGGATTGGGAAAAAGTGTATTCCCATATTATTTTAAAATACATAACCTACGAAAAAAGCACTTGGGCTGATTCTTCGAGCATTAAAAGAACCCGAACGGATGCATCCTATATGGTAAAAAGTTTTCTGGGAATGAAAGGCGAAAACTTACATTGCCCTGATGAAAATGGAGTTTATCATGACCTTTATGACAAAAAATCAGATTACACACTCGTCTTTATCTACCATCCCGACTGTGACCATTGTAAGGAGGAAACGCCTCAACTCATAAAATTTTACAACGAATGGAAATCTAAAGGAGTAGATGTGTATGCCTTAACTTCAGAAGTAGTTGACAAGGAAAAATGGATGGCCTTCAACAAAAAATACCAGCTCCCCTTCACCTCGGTTTGGGACCCAAACTATGCCGATAAATTTTATTTGAAATATTATGTCGACATTACACCTGAACTGTATGTCTTAGACAAAAACAAAATCATCATCGGCAAAAACCTGCATGTTAACCAGCTTGAAGAGTTTTTAACCCGTGAAATGGAAAACGCCCAGGGGAATTAATCGTTCTTTTAGTGAATTCCCATTGAGCAGGAATAATTGCAAATTTTCAAACCCTGAGATATCCAACAATGGCGAGCCATTTTGTCTATTGAGCAAATTCAAGGCTAATGCATCGCTATTCAAATCTTTTAGTCTAGATTTAATGCCTAATACAATGGCGGCTTTACCCTTTTTAACTTTTTATTTTTTCCTTCGTAAAACTTCCTTTCCCTTACCGGCTCAAATCAGGAACCTTGCTTGATTTGTACTCGGTAATGAAATTAACACGCAAAAAAATCTTCCTTTCAAAAAGACTAAGGCAATTGGGAAACTTCACATTCGCCTCTTTTTGTCTATTTCTCTTATTTGATATAAGCCAACCCTTACCTAAAGAAAAGCCTTGGTCAACCATGGTCTTTTCTGGAGATTCAACCTTACTTGGGGCCTATTTAAGCAGCGATGATAAGTGGAGAATGCAAACCAAAGATGAGGACGTAAGCCCTGAATTTTTGACGGCCCTTTTTTCAAAAGAAGACCGTTGGTTTTATTATCATCCCGGTGTTAACCCCATTGCAATCGGGAGGGCTCTCCTAAAAAATATTTTTAAAGCAAAAAGAACCTCAGGCGCGAGTACGCTGACCATGCAAACCGTAAAGATGATGCAGCCGCGCAAGCGTACGTATTTCAACAAGTTGCTTGAAATTATTAAGGCCGTGCAATTGGAATGGCATTTTTCAAAAAATGAAATCTTATCTCTTTATCTGAGTTATTTGCCTTATGGAAGTAATATTGAAGGGGTAAATGCGGCCTCCTATTTGTACTTTAATCGCAGTCCGAAAGCATTGAGTTTAGCTCAAAATATTTTGCTAACCGTGATTCCGAATCGGCCAAATTCTTTACGCCCTGACCGTTTTCCAGTCGCGGTAAAGCAATCCCGTAATTTTTGGATAGAAAAATTTAAAAAAGAAAAAATATTCCCTGATAACATTTTAAATCACGCCGCAGCAGAACCCATTCTACAAACTAGAAATGAAATTCCGCTTCTAGCGCCGCATTTTACCAGAATGCTCACAGGAAAAGAAACAAAAGCAAAAATTTACGCCAGCCTTGATTTACGCATTCAGGAAACGACACAAAAAATGTTAGCCAACCATTGCGCAAGAGTAAAGGGAAAGGGAATAAGTAATGGGGCCGTACTGGTAATAAAAAATGCTGACCATAGTGTTGCAGCTTGGTGCGGTTCCGCAGATTTCAACGACCCAGAATCTTTGGGTCAAGTTGACGGAATTTTGGGCCTTCGCTCACCGGGGTCAACTTTGAAACCCTTTTTATTTGCCTTGGCAATAGACAAAGGTCTGATTACACCAAAAAGTATTATTTATGATATTCCCGGAAATTACGGTGGCTTCAGCCCGGAAAATTATGACTTAAAATTTAGGGGAGCCGTTACTATTGAATATGCCCTAAGAAACTCACTCAATATTCCTTCCGTTGAAATTCTAACCCAAACGGGCAAAAAAGATTTTCTAAAAACAATGGATTTAGCCGGATTGAAATCCATTTCAGAAAATTCAAATCAGTTGGGTCTGTCCGTAATTTTGGGAGGATGCGGAACTACATTGGAAGAATTAACGCAGGGATTTTCAGTATTCGCATCGAATGGGAATTTCATCCCCTTAGCTTTCACTAAAGAAAAAGAAAATATTTCAATTGATTCTATTTCTGTTTTTAGTCCTGAAAGCAGTTGGCTCATCGCAGAAATGTTGAGCGGAATTGAACGACCTGACATTCCAAATGATTATTTAAGCCTAACCCAAAAACAAAAAATCGCATGGAAAACCGGAACCTCCTTTGGAAAACGCGATGCATGGGCCATAGGATTCAATAAGGAATACACGATCGGTGTTTGGATGGGAAATTTTGACGGAAAGGCTGCACCTGACCTTTCGGGTGCAGGAATGGCAGTGCCCTTACTTTTTGACGTTTTCAATGGGCTACCCTATCCTATCGAAAAAACATGGTTTGAAAAACCCATTGGAATTCAGGAGCGAGATATCTGTAAAAACTCAGGTATGGTAGCGGGTGCGATGTGTATTCACCAGACAAAAGATTACTTTTCAGTTGACCAATCTTCCCGAAAAATTTGCGACATGGAGAGAGAACTCTACATAAAGTCTGATTCTTCCCTTCAATATTGCACTGAATGTTTGCCTGAATCTGGTTGGGAAAAAGCCTGGTTTTCGGTTTATCCGCCATCCTATACACTATGGCTAAGCCGCGAAAAAATTTCTTACCCAAAACCTCCACCCCACAACCCAAAATGTTCGGCACGTTTTTCCGGGGCCGGGCCAACCATCACCTCACCTTCGGCCTCATTTGAATATTTAGTTGAAAAAGGCTTGCAGCAAAAAATTCTAATGCAAGCGGCATCAGACGCCACCGTAAAAACACATTATTGGTATATTAATCATACCTTTTACAAACAAGTAAATGCCGGTGAGGCGCTATTTTTTGAAGCCACAAAAGGCATTTACCACTTTGCCTGCATGGATGAATTTGGCCGTAAAAACGAAGTCGTCGTTAAAATAAATCATTATTGACCACTTTGAAAATCGGGATAGAGTAAATACTTTTTTCGGATTTGTAAAAATGAATTCACACCCGGGCGCCAACTTTCATACATTTCCTGAGGTCTTTTTCCACTTTCCAATTGATGGGCCAACATTTCGGTTCCGGTTAATTTATAAAAAAAAGGCAAGATGGCTTCTTCATTGGGGTTGGCCTTTTTGAATTCCGAATAAAAATTAGAAAGCAATTCCAGACCAGCCAAAAAGGTCTCTTTTCCATTTGTCTGGTTAATAAATTTCACGCCATAACATGGCTCATTTTGAAAAATAGGACTTGGTGCTTTTTCAGGAATGGATCGGGGCGTGAATTTGATAACTTCCATTTTTAGACTTTGCAACTGGATTTGCTTTGGCTGTTCAAAACCAGCGGTAGAATCAATCGTAAATTCATTTTTATAGCCTATATGCCATGGGGCACCAACCAATTCGAATGCGTAATCCGTACCCCTTCCAATGCTCACCGGCATACCCTCATACCAACATAAAATTGGATATAAATACGCAGCATTGGGCGTTGCCAAATTCGGAGAAGGCGCTATCCAATCCAATCCGGTTTCTTCCCATTTCAAAGTATGAGAATAATTTTCGCAGGGAATGACGGTCAACAATGCATTCACTTTATTCTTTAGCCATCCTTCTTTATTAACCATTAGCGCATATTCACCAATTGTCATTCCATGAACAATGGGGATAGGGTGCATACCCACAAAAGAGGAAAAAGCAGATTCTAAAACAGGTCCATCCACATACCAACCATTGGGATTGGGCCGGTCGAGCACGAGAAAGGAAATTTTGTTTTCTGCACACGCCTCCATGGCTAAACTCAGGGTAGAAATGTAGGTGTAAAATCGCGCGCCCACGTCTTGAATATCGAAAATTAAAACGTCGATTCCGCTCAACATTTCCGAAGTAGGCTTTTTTGTAGCCCCATAAAGCGAAACGATGGGAATTCCGGTTTTAGCATCCTTATCTGAAGAAACTTTTTCACCAGCGCCGTGATCACCGCGAAAGCCATGCTCAGGGCCAAATATTTTTTGAATGTCGATTCCTAATGAATGTAAAGTATCTACCAAATGAATTTTCCCTCCCAAAAGAGAGGTATGGTTTGCAATAATTCCTACTTTCTTGCCTTGAATGAGCGATAGCTTTTCTGAAACCAAAATATCAGCGCCGGTTCTCACCATTTTTATCGGGGAACCCTTTTTCTCCTCAGCTCCGGAACGAATATTTTGACCCCCACAAGACAACACCTGAGTGGCGAGCAAAACGGAAAAGAGGAACCGATAGCCTGAAAATGCTTGAATCATAAAAGGTTTTTTACTTTTGAACGAAATTGCGAATAAAAAAGTCGGAAATTAGGCCTCAAATCAACGGGCTTTGTTTTTAGCCTGAAAAAATGGACGAAGAGACGCTCATTCCGCTCAATTGGCTCAGCCAGCTTTCCTTTTTCGGGATCGTCGCCTTTATTTTGGCATTTTTCTTATTCTCTTTGGGTTCTTTGATTTTGGGAAAACCGATTGCAAAATCATTTTCCTTTCTGCTCGCAATTTTTTGTGGAGGACTTTTTTCGGGCTTGTCAATTTTTCTTCCTCCCGGTGAAATTCCAAATGAAGTTGCCGCATTCGGGGCAGGCTTAGGCGGGCTCATCGGGGCCTATACAGGATGCAGGAGTGGTTTCTTTTTAGCCCTTGGGCCTGATTCTTTTGCCTTTTCATTTGCCCGCCGCATATCTTTTAAAACTACCCGTTCGGTTTCAGGCCTCCTAGTTATTCTTGGCATTTTGAGCATAATGTTAGGCATTGGGGTAATGGAAATTTCAATTTCTATTCTCTTTGGATTCAAAAAAGAAATTCAGAATAAAGTGGTTGGTTTTGGTTCACATATACAAATCACCGATTTTGAAAATGAATACAATGCGAGGTTCACGAAAATCTCAGGTGACCAAAATTTTATTCCAGAAATTAAACAACGTGACGATGTAGCAAGTGTTTACCCCTTTGTGTATTTGCCGGGCATGCTTCAGAATCACCAAAATTTAGAAGGCATATTAATGAAGGGAGTGCCGGCAGATTTTGATTGGTCATTTTTCAACCAAAATCTAAGGGAAGGCTCCCTCCCCGATTATCATACAGAAAATGAATCAAAGGAAATTCTGATTTCAGAAAAACAAAGCAAACTCCTTAATCTAAAAACCGGAGACCACGTTTATTATTATTACTTTGAGGAAAAACCACGGGTAAGAAAACTAAAAATTCAGGGATTGTACGAAACCGGTTTAGAAGAATTTGATGCCTCAGCTGTGATGTGCGACATTCGATTGCTCCAACGCATTGCAGGTTTTTCTGAAAATGAAGTTATGGGTTTTGATGTAAATCTAAAAGATGTAGAAACCTTGGAAAGAACAGCAATTGAAATCGAAGAAGGCATTCCCTCCCAATTCAGGGCGGTGCCGATTAATGAAAAATTTCCTGAAATTTTTGATTGGCTTGAAGTTCAACATCAAAATGTTTGGGCGATTATTTTTCTCATGGTGATGATTGCGATCATCAATATGATAACCGTAAGTTTAATTTCAATTTTGGAACGCACGCGCACCATTGGCATTTTAAAAGCCCTGGGATTAAGTAATCGAAAAGTCATTCGCATTTTCGCAGGAAACACCTTTATTCTTATATTGGCTGGCACAGCCGCAGGCAATTTTTTTGGTTTGGGCATGATCGCTCTTCAACAAAGTACCGGCCTCATTCAGGTAAATCAGGAAAGTTATTTTGTAAAAATTGTGCCGGTAGCCTGGCCTTGGGATTATTTTCTGCTCATTAATGCAGGCGTAATTATCATTTGCATGATATTTACCCTTTTACCCACTTTGGTTATCAATCGCATAAAACCTATTCACGCATTGCGTTTCGATTAATGGAAGCCATTTGGGAAGCTCTCTTTTTTTTTCTGCTTTTCTCAACTTTGATTCTGGCAGGGACAGAAATTTTAATGGCCTTTTTTCCGATTAAAAAAAGAAGCGCAGCTAAAGCCGTCCGTTTTTCAATTATCATCGCCGCTCGAAATGAAAGCCGGCATCTTCCTGAATTATTGAATTGCGTATTGCATCAAAATTATTTTGAGTATGAAGTCATTCTTGTATTGGACCGATGCGAAGACGATTCTGAAGATATTGCCCAT
>JAYSVQ010000010.1:0-2882 GCA_043718485.1 Bacteroidota bacterium | reverse complement strand
ACCAAAGCAAATAATGTGCAGTCCGGTGCAGTTGCCACCATCCATTTCGGGGTACGCTCTTATGGCATAAGACTACAAACCTTGCGATTCGGCACCTTTACCTTTTATCCGGTTTTTTCAAAAGAAATGCAGGCCTTTCAAAATGGCCTATTTAAATCCGGTTCATTAGGATGGATAAATTGCGACCGATTCGAAGAAACCAAATCAAGCCCCGTGCTGGCAAAAGGCCAAGACCCTCTCAGCGGCAAGTCGGTCGTGTATATGATCTTTAAGCGATTTAAAGGCGTGATGATGTGCAATCCCGGTATTGGCAATACCTATGAGGGTGGTCTGATTCCCAAGGGAGATGAAATCACTTTTGTCGGCATTCACATTGATGAAACGGGCGAATACAAAATAGCAGTGCATCCCCATATTGCGAGCGATGCGCCATGCCCTACCCTGGAATACAAAAGCATTGATAAAAATCAGGTACTTGCTTATCTGCGATAATATTCATCCGCATTCTTTGATACTGCTGATTTGCTGTTTGTACTTCAAGGCGCAAAATTCCATTAGCTTGTTGAGTGAGGTTACCTGCTTTACTTCTCTGATGACTATTTAAAGGTGTATTGTAAAATTTCAAATGCACCATTGCAATAATGCCCATGTCAGAGTTTGAATCGATGCATTGTTTTTCTCAACAACATAAGGTTGTGCTCCTATTGCCCCTAATTTAAAAAGCAAATACGCAACATGATAGTATTGCAGTGGTTTTGCCTACTCGGCCTTTGTGGGTAAAGAATAGAATTGAGTTCACTTACCAATTCTTACTTATATGAATTGAAACTTTAAATTTTGTATTCAGCGTTAAATCAAATTCCGGCTCCCCGTTGCCATTTTTAATTAATTCATCTTTCGCCCTTTTAATTCCATAATTAAATCGGTTAACATAACCGAGTATTTTCATTGACTCGGCAATAACGACGTTTCGGTAGTCACTTGCATTGGGAAAATTTTGCGCATTTGCTTCTCCAAACAAGCCTCCCGGGTTCAGAACTTCAATCCGGTTTGAAAACTCATACAAATAAATAGGTGCATTTGATTCATAACTTCTGTGCATAATGGCATTCATGATTAATTCTCTGAGTGCCCAATAGGAATAGTTTCGAACTGTATCTTCCTTGAAAGAATCTGTTCTTACAGGTCGTTCCTTAATTATATTAACTTTAATAAAGTCATCTATTGAATTCAATTCGGTTATCATCGCCCCAGAAAATTTTTTCTCAAATAAAACTTGGCTCGTCATTTCCTCACCTTCAAACTTTACATATTGAATGTAGGCGCCCGGCAAATAAAACTCTGGGTTAATTCCAAACATCAAAATGCCCGCATGGGTAGGGCAATTCTCTTTGGTATCAAAAAAACGTAGTGAAGCCAGTTGATCCTCTGTGTTTCTTCCATTTTCTTTAAGCGTATCTTTGTCAATCGCAATGGGTAAATAGGAGGATTTGAAATAATCTAAGCTAATATCTGAAATAGAAGAACCCAAGGCAGGCACTAAGTCATATGTTTTTGCATAGGAGGCTCTCCTTTCAATAAGAATTTTTTCTTCCTCAATGGTCGCTTTTCCTCTTCTTGGTTCAATTCTTATCCAACAACGACCGTCATATCTTACAGGAGGATAGTTTGAAGGCTTTACCTTTATAACTACCACTTCACCTTCCGGAAATTTAAACACCGCACTTACAACTAATGAGGGTTGGGGTAACACATTGCCATTCGTTTTTACGCCCCCGATGGTTTGTAAATCTTTGTCGGTCCAAGTCATGTTGGCCAACTTACCCTCGTCATTTACACCTAATAATATAAATCCCTCGTGCTTATGGTTAGGAAAATCATTAGACAATGCACAAACTGCAGGCCCTAATTTTTCCTCCTTGATTGAAATCGTTCTTTCAATCCAATCACTTTCCATATCCAACAGCAATTCCTTTACTTTTTCTTCCGTTATCATTTGGGTATTTTTAATTTCGCTTTCTTTTTTAGATAATCCACTTTCCTACATGCGGCTTTCAAGGCTTGCTTAGACAAATCTTCGTCTTTTAGTTCGAAGGCAAGTTTGTTACTTAACCCAATAAGTAACCCTTCTTTTTCATTTGCCGTGAAGTAACCTGCCAATTTCAGCCTTTGTTCAGGGGTCGCATAGCGGGGCCCGTGTTCAATTTTGCTGAGAATGGCTTGGTCTATGCCAAGATAGGCAGCAACCGTTTGCAAGCCTAATACCTGTTGCGCTCTCAGGTGCTTAATGCTGCTACCCAAACTATCCATTTCCCTGAAAGAATGTGTTTTAACTTACTTTGTCAAAGTTAGTCCTTGAAATGTAATACTCCTTAGATTTTTATTCAAAACGATAGTACAAGGATAAGGGAATAGGATTATCCCAAAAGGAATTACGTTTTTCGTTCCTGCCTATGCATTCCAATCCAAAGCCAGCCCCATGCAGGGTCGTGCCAGATGATACAGGCTCCCAATCTATAAAAACATGAAAATCCTGCCGGGATTGAAGAGAACCCCTTGGGTTTACCTGTTTATAGAAAAAAGAATTAGAAGTGGATTGACCCCAAAGCAGGTACCCGTGAATATCAATTGACCATTCATACTTATTTCCCAACCACTCAGTTCTGAAAACTGCCCGTTCATGCTATGTTTTCAATGAACATGTATTTTCTTGTGTAACTTCATTTTACCTGATAGCAGCAATGCTGCTGACGGTTGAAAAATTCACAACCAGCAACTGTGAACCGTTCTTTGAAAGTACTTTGTTTTAACCTGCCCTCAACAAGCATCGGTTGCCTGTAGTTATAGAACCAACTAAAAGCAATGACTTTTTCTCTACAGAC
>JAYSVQ010000090.1:0-2535 GCA_043718485.1 Bacteroidota bacterium | reverse complement strand
TGCCAAATTCGAATGCTCGTTTTCTGCTATTTTCGAAACGGGGATCTTGCATAAGCCTTTGGCGATCGAGGCTTGTTTTTCTGCGGACGAAATCTTGCCCATTTCGATTGTAAAAAGTAAAATCAGCAATGCTGCCTGAGAAATGTAAAAGTCCTTTTGCCTTAGCCATAATTTATTCATTTTGGTTCCATGAGTACCTTTAGCTAATGCGCTTCCTAGCCTCATTATCTAAGTTACGAAATACTGAACCCTAAAAGCAAGGGAAATGGAAAAAAAATAAATAGGGAATGGAGAAACCCCGCTGCGCCCTTGACGGTACGCTGAAGTGCCCATGTCGGTCTCAGGGGCTAAATGGGGGCTAATAGGGGAGTAAAGGGGGAGTAATAGGGGAGTTACACTTTTTGAAATTGGTCTATAAAACGCAATTTCATTTGCTGTGTATGGCGACTTCTAATATACGAAATTGCGAGGGAAAGTGGGTGGTTTTCAATCTGTTTTTTTTATTTGGCTCAGAGATGAATGCCTTGAAATAACATTCAAACCGATTGTCTTTTGTTAAGTATCTACAAAATGGGCTTTGGGGTTTGTGCTTTCCAAAACAGGAAAATCTGGTTTTTAATTAAATTTCAGCCTTTCAAAAAAAATTGTTTGAATTTTAATTTTTTCCCATAGCTTTAATCCATAATATAAGAAAATGACCATTCTGAATCGCTTTACTTGTCTTTACAATGGCAATTTTGCCAAACCTGCGCTTGTTTTAATTGCTGGTTGGTTTTTTATGGGAAACTTGGCTTTAGGTTTAAAAAGCCAGTCTTTTATTCAATTTCCACCCGGTGCGAGTTGGAAACAGGAGTTTGAGTTCATAAGTACGGGAAATCGAGAAACCCAAAAACTAACCCTAACCAATATTGATTCCATGTTCGATGGCACAGTTTATAAGGTGCTAACGATGGAATCAGGCCCATGTAACCATCATGGTTGGCATTCAGGCCCTAACCCATGGGGAGGCATGTTTCAAGATACGATTCAGGGAAGTGTCGTTTTTACCCGATTTAGCATGGATGTTACCCATAATCTGATTTTTTACGATTATAATCTCAGTGTGGGTGACACTTTTTTTCATCCCGGAGATGCCCTTGGTGGCGGTGAATTTAAGGTTGATTCGATAATTAATGTGTTTTTTGCCGGAAAATGGAGGCGAAAGTGGATTCTTTCTGGGTTTTCTCCAGGTTTTTCAGTTCATCCTACCCGAAATTGGTTTATGGAAGGGATAGGGTACGGATCCGGACTTACTTCAGGTCCCTTTCGAGAACAATTTCAGAATACTTGGTTTGCTTTATCAATGTATTGTGAGAATGATACACAGGTTTATGCCGACACGACAACCTGTTCGTATACCGCAGATTGTTTGGATTGGGTGCAGGTAGGTAGCGCGCAGGAAGAGAGTGAAAAATGCTTGGAGTTTCGACAAGGCGAGAAATATATTTCATTTCAGTCAGGATGTAAGGGAGAAAATGTAAGTTCAAATGATTTTTACTATATTCTAAATCTTGCAGGTCAGATTGTTAACACAGGGCCAGTTAGTGAAAAGAATTGTCGAATTGACCTCGACCATTGGCCAAGCGGAATGTATTTATTCCAAATGATGCAGGACGAGGCCATCGTTTACAGAAAGAAGTTTTTATTGTATTAATTTTTTTAACCTTTTAATTTTTGGACCATGAAAAACAAAATGTACCGTTTTGGATTGTTGACCATGTATATCTGCATGTTGCAACACTATGTTTTTGCTCAGGATACCCTAATTCAGGACCCCTTATGGTGGCTTGAAAAAATGGCAGATCCTAAAAGTAATTATTATGAAATACTGGAAGATGCCGAAGCCCATTTAAGCCAACATCCGGGCTGGATGGAAGAGGAAGATGGCACGTATAACAAATTTACTCGATGGGCACAATTTTGGAAATCAAGACACGCTAATTCCGAATCCATATTGGGAGATTTAAACATTCCCAGTCTTGCTATGAATTCCATTTCTAATTATTGCACAAATTCTGGTCTGGCAAGTTGGAAATTGTTCGGCCCTCAGAATAGTCAAAAATTGAAAAATTCTAATGTTACTTCACGGATTCATAACCTTGGAAGGGTTGAATCTTTTTATATTCCGAACTACTTAAACCCGGGAAATTTATTTCTGGGAAGTCATGGAGGTGGGCTTTATCATACAAGCAATGGCAACACAAATCAACCTATTTGGGACTTAAGAACCGGGCACGCACCCTTTCCTATCAATGGAATTTCCTCTATTGATGGAGGAATTTTGCCAGCCGGAATTTCCAATTGCAATATTTCAGCCGGAAGTCATATTTTGTATGCTTCGGTTGGAGAAAATACATTTTCTAACTATTCAAATGGTATCATTCGTTCAACCGATGGGGGAATAAATTGGACAAAAACTAATTTTACAACTGTCTCCAATAATTACGTTTACTTCGATTTTATTCGAAAGTTAATCGTTAATCCCAATAATCCGTG
>JAYSVQ010000089.1:0-2537 GCA_043718485.1 Bacteroidota bacterium | reverse complement strand
ATGGTCGCAACAACTTTTGCGGCAGATACCCCTCTCGCAGTTTCTGAAATTGTGTATACAAAGGGAATTTCAGGTAATTGGCTTTGGTGGAATTTTCTCATTGGGGGCATGCTTACCACCTTCTTTTTCGCGCGAATGTGGCGCCGGGCAGGAATTACTACCGAGGTTGAATTTATTGACATTCGCTACGCCGGAAGGCCAGCCCGGTTCTTGCGCGGGTTCAAGGCGATTTACCTCGGCCTTTTCATGAATATTCTCATTCTAGGCTGGGTAAATAAGGCGCTCATTTCCCTTCTCGAGGTATTTTTTGGAGTAAGTCCTGAAATGGCTTTGCTCATTACAGGCGGTGCCATGCTGGTTACGGCCGTGTACGCTGCGATGTCTGGCCTTATGGGGGTTGTAGTTACTGATGCCTTCCAATTCGTTATCGCTATGGTTGGCTGCATTGTGTTGGCGGTGATAGTTCTTTATTCTGATGAGATAGGCGGAATCACAGGATTGAAATCAGCGCTTGGCCCAAATAATCCTGCTTTCAATTTTTTTCCGATGATGAGTGAAAAAGGCGTCAATGGTCAAGCGCAGCTTTCTATTTCCTGGCTTGAATTAATCGCTTACATGGGTTTTATGTGGTGGGCCTCATGGTATCCGGGTGCTGAACCCGGTGGCGGCGGATATATAGCCCAACGAATGATGAGTGCGAAAAATGAAAAACACTCCCTGCTCGCCACCTTGTTTTTTCAAGTCGCACATTATGGTATTCGTCCCTGGCCATGGGTGATTGTGGGTCTATGCACCCTAGTGTTGTATCCTGAACTTGAACCCGGACAAGAAAAATTAGGATATGTAATGGCCATGAAAGATTTTCTGCCCAATGGTTTTCGCGGCCTGCTTTTAGTCGCTTTTCTCGGGGCCTATATGAGTACCATCTCAACGCAGCTGAATTGGGGTGCCAGTTATATTATCAATGATTTTTGGAAGCCTTTTTTGTCGAATAAAAAGAACGACATTCAAAAAACAGAACGAGATTCTGTGTTGTATAGTCGCATTGCGACCTTAGGTTTAATGGTTTTCTCTTTACTCATTACTACCCAAATTGAGTCAATAAAGGCGGTTTGGGAGTTTATTTTGGAATGCGGTGCGGGCTTAGGGCTTGTGTTAATTTTAAGATGGTATTGGTGGCGAATCAATGCCTGGGCTGAAATTACAGCAACCTTGGCGCCCTTTATTGCATTTTCTTTTTTTAGATTCGTTGCACCTACTTTTTGGGATGAGGCCACCCTTCAAACCTATTCCACTTTTCCGGTTAGCTATTTATTTACCATCGCTTTTACAACGATTTGTTGGCTTGTCGTAATGTATTTGACGCCACCGGAACCGCAGGATAAGTTGCACGCTTTTTGGCAACAAGTGAAACCCGGTGGGGTGTGGGCAAATTTTTCAGATGCAAAACGAACAAGAGAAGATTCTGTTCACCTTTTTGTTTCGTGGATTTTAGCAACTGCCTTTACCTATTCAATGCTTTTTGGAATCGGATCTGTAATTCTGCAGGAATGGAAAACCGCCGGACTTTGTTTAGTTGTTGCGCTGGTTTCCGGGGTTTATTTACTGGGGCAATTACAAAGGGCTGAGCCATAAAAAAAGGGAAACACCGAGGCGCTTCCCTGTTCTCAATCAAATAAAAATTATGATTTCGTCTTTTCTAAAAGGCGACTAATTACATCTCTATTCGCCTCTTGCAAAGTGGTTACTTTACCAATTACAGGAGCGCCATTTTTCAAGCTTTGGCTTCTTTGCGCTGAAACTTTTCTGGTGTTTAGTTTCCGCCGGCTGAATTTCTTGTTAGACATTGTTTTAAAATTGAGGAGGGCAAATATAGGGCTGAATGCCCTTATCCGCAAAAAACTCTCTGCTTTTCCTGCTGAACCTTGGCTTTTTTTCTAAAAATAGGGCCTATTTTTGTCGCAAATGATACAAAACCCTAAAGTTTGGCTTATTTCCGGGGCATCAAGAGGCATTGGACTCGCCATTGCAAAAGCGGCGGCTGAGGCTGGCGATTGGGTAGGGGCAGGGGTTCGATCTGAAAAAGATGCCGAGCATATTAAGGCATTGGGTATGGAAAACCTCTTTCCTGTCCAATTGGATGTTAATCTTCCCCAACAAGTTCAAGCTGCGGTCGATTTGCTCAACGAAAGATTTGGGAAAATCAATGTTTTGGTAAACAATGCGGGATATGGTTTGCAAGGAATGATAGAGGAGGTGACTGAGGCCCAAATCAGAGAACAAATGGAGACCAATTTTTTTGGTTTAGTCTCTCTGACAAAGGCAGTTATTCCCATAATGAGAAAAGCGGGTGAAGGTTATATAATTAATATTTCTTCGATTGCAGGATTGAGAGGCTCACCAGGTTTGGGAATTTACAATGCATCAAAGTTTGCAGTTGAGGGATTTTCTGAAGCACTCGCGCTTGAGCTTATGCCTTTTGGGATTAAGGTAAGTGTGGTTGAACCCGGCCCTTACCGAACCGATTGGTCAGGTAA
>JAYSVQ010000088.1:0-2546 GCA_043718485.1 Bacteroidota bacterium | reverse complement strand
AGAAAAGCTGAGGTGATAAAATCTCAGTTACAAGCCTAACAGAGCTTGCAAAGCGAAAGCGAAAGGCGGGAAAGCGGGTCTTTACTCTTTCGCATCGTTTTTTGCTTAATCCTCATTTACCCTATTCACTAGTACAAGCCCGACAGGGCTTAAAAAGCGTAAGCAACTGAACTTGTGCCTTTCACAATCGCTATTTATTCAATTTCAAGGCCTTTTCACCGTACATAACCGTATTGTTTTCCACCATAGAAATGACTATTTTCGAGTATGACTAAAATATTGAAAGAAATTTTAGGGATGAGTGTTCCGGAAAGAATTCTTCTGGTTGAAGCTATTTGGGATAGCATCGCAATTGAAAGTGGAAACATTCAATTAGATGCGCAACAAAAAAAAGTGATAAAAGAACGCCTCGAGAGCTTCAAAAACAATCCCGAAGATGTTATGACTTGGAATCAAATCAAGTCTTCGCTTCCTAAATGAATTATTCTTTAATTTTTCATCGTGATGTTAAGGCCGACATACACGATTCCTTTGTGTGGTATGAAGCTCAGCGAATAGGTCTAGGTAAAGATTTCATTCTTTCACTTGAGGCCTCATTTGATAATATTTTACGAAATCCAGAAAGGTTTCCGATTTCTGAAGAAAATACAAGATAAGCCTTGCTGTTTCGATTTCCATTTGTTGTCATTTACCAAATTCTTCAAGAAAAAGTCCTTATTCTCGCGGTTTTTCATTCGAGCAGAAATCCGCAAAACCTTAGAAACAGGGTTGAATAAATTTTTACTTATCCTACATAGAACCTTTCTAATTCTCACTTCCTGTCATTTATCTTCTCTATCTCTATTTCAGCAAATAAACCGCAATGCTGCCTGCATCCAACACTTTGGTTTGGAAGTGTTGGGCTAATCGCACATCGTTTTGTATTCGGGGTGAGTCGGTATATAAATACCGCGCGCCTTTTTGTATGCGGTCTGCCAATTCCGTTTCGGTCAACTCATCTCGTGTAAAGGCCCAGCCCTTTTTTTGAATGTAATACAAAAAGATGTGTCCGGAAAGGTCGTTGCCCGCAATAACCAGTTCGTTTTTAGGTGAGGCCTGAATCAAGGCCTCATGATGCGTAACCAGGTCTTTGTTGAATCCGGGTGCTTGACCTTCATCCCACCGATGCTGAATGCGAATGACCGCCAGCACAGGCATTGCCAAAAAGCAAGCGAGTACAACATGCTTCAAATACCGACTTTCCATCATCTTCTTTGCGCCATAGCAAACACCCAAAAAAAGAAAGGGCAAAAAGGGAAACAGATAATAATCATGTGCCGTTCCAATCACGTTGATTTCGAATAGAAAAAAGCAGACCAAACCAAAAAGCGTTATGCCCAATGAATAGAGCAGGGCACGAGAGGGAAAACGAAACGAAAAAAACACCCCTATTACAAAAAGTGGAAGCGCAGCATAATTCAACATGAGCTCAGGAAAAACTGAAACCACATTTCCAACGAGGAGATTTAGGGTCGTTTGTGAATCCAATTCATTTTCGGTGATTCCTTTCATAATCCCGCCGCCCGGCCATTGGGGAATCACCCAACTATACCAAATCAAGGGCAATGTCAAACCAGCAAGCGCGAGAAACATATCTAAGCCCATTTGGGAGCGGCTCTTTTTCTTTTTCCAAAATTGAAGAAGTAATAAAGTAAATGGAAAAGCCATCCAAATGATAAAAGGCAATTTTGCGAGCGCACTCAAAGCCAGAAAACCAAAGGCCAACAAGACATGCAAACGCTTCGGTTTTTTAAAGAACAAGGCTGAAAATGCAAGCCCCCAGATGCCTGCACAAAGCGCGAAATTGTCGGGCAGGGGAGAAACTGCATAGTAATACAAAGCAGGCGAAAACGATAAGGCCCAGGCCCCGAAAACGGCAAGCCATGCGGCTTGGCTCACCATGCGCAATAGCGCATAAAAGCCTATTAGGCTTAATAGATAAAGCAAAAAGCTCATCGCCCTGCTCAGTTCAATCTGATTGCCAAACCAGCGATAAGGCCAGGAAAAAAGCCACTGCATAATCGGAAACTCCATCCGCTGAATGCCACTTTCATCGCCCCGATTGTTGATTCTTGGGTTCAAGATATTTGCATCTTCGTATGCAAAATTCAGAATATGTGTTTGCGTTTGCGTTTGCCGCCATGCGTGAATGCCCACCAATTCCAAGCTGAATGATTTGAAATGTAGCCCAAACTGAAATAGTACCAACACAGCCAAAAAACCCAATGAATATCGCTTCTCCTCAAATAATTTGAGGAAACCAAATCCATGATTTGGCAATGAGTTCATATTTCCCAAGGCTGAAAGTTGGCAAAATATTCGTCAGCCTTTATGCCCGTTTGCATGAGTTCTTTCAGGGGCGATGCCCCTTGTGATTTCGACAATTTATTGCCCTGTGCATCGAGCAACAGCCGATGGTGAATAAAAGTTGCATCCATAAAGCTTGTTAATCCAAGATGTTGAGCAAGATACATTTGTGCCGCAGTTGAGGGCAACAAATCATTTCC
>JAYSVQ010000087.1:0-2552 GCA_043718485.1 Bacteroidota bacterium | reverse complement strand
AATACCTGTGGATTGACAAAGTGCACAAAGACTGGAGTGGCTCAATTCCGTCCACGCTCGTGATTTCAAAAAACAAGAATATTTTTACCCTCGTTGAGCAAGAATTTCACTCGGCTCAAGAAATTTATACATTTATCACCACAACTTTATTTCACTAAAAAATGAAAAAACTAATTTCTATTCTGTACATGGTTCTTGTTCCGGCAATTTTTGCTGTGACATTAGGACAGGGCGAGGGGCTAAAGCCGGGCCAAGCCGCGCCTGACTTTAGCCTTAAAAATTGTAAAACCGATAAAATGGTTTCGCTTACTGATTTCCAAAAAGAAAAAGGCTTAATCGTTATTTTCACTTGCAACCATTGCCCCTACTCTGTGATGTATGAAGACCGCATCCTCGCTTTAAACAAAAAATATGCTGCACAGGGTTTTCCTGTTGTGGCCATCAATCCGAACGACCCTGCAGTCGCGCCTGACGATTCTTATGATAATATGAAAAAGAGATATAAGAAAAAGAAATTTACGTTTCCCTATCTCTATGACGATACGCAAGCCGTTGCATTGGCATATGGCGCAACGCGCACGCCGCATGTTTTTATCCTAAAAAATACGGGAGCAGGCTTTTCAACTGAATATATTGGGGCAATTGACGACAGCGCAAAAGACCTGAATGCGATTGAAGAAAGGTTTGTTGAAAAAGCAATCGATCAGCTTTTGGCAGGACAAGAAGTTAGTCTAAAAGAAGCGAAGGCAGTGGGATGCACCATTAAATGGAAAAAATCGTAAGTTAAAATTGGGAGAAATCTAGTGGCCGTATTCAATTGCGCCATCCACAATCCAATTCACAAAATTGTGAATTTGGTATTAAAGAGAAAGGGTCTTGAGTAAAGACGAATTCAAATTTCTGAAAGACAAAAAAAAACCGATGGCTGAACCATCGGTTTTTTTTATACGTGAAACCGGCGTTAAAATTTAAGTGGACCGGGTTGATTAAACATTCTGCTATTCACTGCTTTACTTTTCAATCTTACTTTTGGCCTTTTATGAACTTTTACGCGCGTAACCTGCCAATCACCCCGGAACATAGTTCTTGTTCTCAGGGTGGTTCTGCAACCGGTTGAAAAACTAAATGCCGTTATGCAAATAATACCGGCAAGGCTGGAGTAGAGGACTTTCTTCATCAAGCGTTAAAAGTGCGAAAACTGCACTAATTTTCAAAGTTTTGAATTAATGACTGTCTTCACGCCCAGTTTCATTGGATTTTCGCAGGGTCCAGCCATCGGTCTGGGTGGTCATTATCCACGCATTTCCGGATTGTCGCATGATTTGAACCCCGATTTTATAGTTCTGCTGAAAATGGTTTTCTAATTCAGCAACCGTCATAGAACCCGAAATTTCGAAGGAATCGATGTGGTCAAGGCCTGCCACCTCCTTAAATGTTTTTGCCACATTAATTTCATCTTTTGCCATTGAAGCCTGACCCTCCAAATGGCTATGGGAAAAGAATTTGATTCGTAAAAAAGGAAAAACAGCGTGAAACTCGTCTTGAAAGGATTTCAACGACTTCTCTGGATTAAGGGTAATATTCATTTAACAGATTTTCTCAAAGATAAGCAGCTTACAATCACCAAAAAATGAGAATAATCATCTGAAATTTTCGAAAATCTTAAGAACTTATTGAAACTATTGCCTCAGAATGGCAGTTGATTCCCTAATTTGCAAATCGTTTTGACGAGAATTTACATTATGAGAAAAATTACACTCTTAACTTCAGGAATTGCCCTTTTGCTTTTTAATGGTTTTTATTCTGCCCAAAATAAAATGGTTTCTTCTGTTGCGCCTGAGCGGTTGAAGATGGAGAAAGTCTCTAGTTTTGAACTTAGAACCCTACCCGATGACCCATTTGGTGCCAATATGATGAACACCACTAAAGTAATCCCCGAAGGATTGGATCAGGATAAAGATGCATTTAAAAAATCTAAGGAAGAAGCCAATGCACTTGCAGCAAAGGCTATGGAATCACAAAATCATATTCCCTATGCACCGCAGAAAACGGCTGCCAATGAGCCCACTGTAGTTGGCTCATTTTTTGGGAATTCTTATAACGAAATCCCAAATGACAATACGATTGCCAGTGGAAGAAATGGAACGCTTATCAGCGCCACAAATTCAAAAATGAATTTGCATAGCACGAGTGGTTCGCTGCTATCGGTAAAATATTTGGCTGCATTTTATTCGACCTCGGCCATAAAATTTGACCCTAAAGTAACTTTTGATAAAGAATGGAACCGTTACATTTTAGTGTACTTGGTTGGTGACGCATCCAGCACATCAAAAGTTATGGTTTGTTTTTCAGCGACCGATGACCCATTGGGACTTTGGAATATCTATGCCCTTAATGGCAATGCTGCACCTGCAACGTTAGGAAGTTGTTGGGCAGACTTTCCTCAAATTGGCTTAGGGAAAAAAGAACTATTCATAACCGTTAATCTTTTTACGAATGCGAATGCTTACCAAGGCGGCTATGTTTACCAGATAGACAAGGTGTCGGGTTTC
>JAYSVQ010000086.1:0-2558 GCA_043718485.1 Bacteroidota bacterium | reverse complement strand
ATGCTTTGTAACCTTTTTTAACTGCATCGGCGCAGAGACCGGCAGCAAGGAAAGTTTTCCCTGTTCCTGAGGGTCCCATGAGCATGATGTTATAGACCGTAAGCCATCCGTAAACCCCATATTGTTCCTCCTTCCGCCGCTCCCCATCTTGCGGGATGAAAACCAGAAAGCCGGATTACGCAGCCCTCATATCGGAGTTTGAAGGAGGGGATTTAAGCAAGAGTGAATTTTGCAGGAGGTTCAAGGTGAAGTTCGCCAATTTCAGCTATCACCTTAATCGAAAAAGGAATAGCGCTTTTAAGGAGGAAAGATTTTTACCGATTTCCATCCTTGGGCCAGGTTCCAATGCTATGATAAAAATTTCAGGTGCCGAGATTCAATATGCAGATGGAACCATTTTAAAACTTGGCGAGAGTAATTTCACGTTGCTCAAAGAACTTTTACCGGTGTTTCAAAAATGATTTCACTTTCCAGCAATCAACGATACTATCTTTTTCGCGGAGCTGTCGACATGAGAAAATCTTTTGATGGCCTTTCAGGATTGGTGAGCGACACACTTATGAAAAACATTTTCTCAGGTGATGTTTTCATTTTCATCAATAAGCCACGCAACCGAATGAAATTGCTGGTATGGGATCGCTCGGGTTTTGTGATTTACTACAAACGTTTGGAGGAGGGAACATTTGAAATACCTTCTGCAAAAAATAGTCAGGCAGGAATTGAAATCCGTTGGGAAGAACTTGTATTAATTCTTGAAGGAATCGCGCTTGATTCTGTGCGCAGAAAAAAGCGGTTCGCGCAGTCTGCTTAATTATTATATTCAGATTATTTTGTTAATAAACGGGAGTTGACATTTCAGTTCTAAAGCTTTGTTTTGTGACATGCCTCCCGAGTTCGAAATATTATCTAAAGAGGAGCTGGCTGCAAAGCTAGTAAATGTTCAATTTGAAAATTTTGAACTGAAAAATCGTCTCGCTTGGTTTGAGCGGCAGATATTCGGAACAAAATCAGAGCGCTATATTTCTGAAGATGTGAATCAACTTTCCTTGGACCTGGGAATAACCTCTTCCAACGAACCTGGCACCGCACCGGAATTAGAAAATATTTCTTACCAGCGCAGAAAGAAAAAAGAGAAGCCGAGTGAAAGAAAGGCAGCGAGAATGCCATTGCCTGCTCACCTTCGTCGTGAAGAAACAATCCTGCTTCCAGAGGGAGATTTGAGTGATAAGGTTGAAATAGGTGAAGAAGTTACAGAATATCTTGAAGAGAAAGTCGGTGAAGTTTACGTGATAAGAATTGTACGGAAAATTTACGCAACCAGGAAAAATCCCGATGCTGGTATCATTACAGCCGCACTTCCCGAACGTGCATTTCCTAAGTTCAATATAGGAGCGAATATGCTTGCATTGATTCTGATTCGTAAATACATAGATCATCTTCCTATTCATCGACAGAATAAAATCTACAAAAGGCAAGCTCTGATCCTTGCGGAATCAACAATACATGGCTGGGTTAAGGCTGGCATAGAAATGATTACGATTGTCTATGATCGGATGATGGAAATTTTAATAAGTCGAACTTACCTTCAATCAGACGATACAGGTTTCAAAGTAATGGAGGAAAAAGGGGACCGAAAAACGCTGCTGGGCTATATGTGGGTTTACCAGGATCCTGTGGACGGGTTAGTGCTTTTTGAGTATAGTCCAAGAAGAAATAAAGTAAGTCCTGATCGGGTTCTGGAAAATTACAGAGGATATCTGCAATGCGATGGTACCTCTCACTACAAAAGTTTTGAGAAGAATAATGGTGTTGTACTGCTTAATTGCTGGGCACATGCAAGACGAAAGTTTGAAGCATCCCTTGATAATGATTTTGAAAAAGCCGATTGGATGATGCGCAAAATTCAAGAGTTATATGAAATAGAAAGAATCGCAAGGGAAAACCAATTCACCCATGAACAGCGATATGAAATCCGCCAGGAAAAATCAATTCCGGTCCTACAGGAAATCAAAACCTGGCTCATCCAAAAATTGCAGGAAGGCACTTTGCCCAAAAGCGTTATCGGTAACGCCATCAACTATACCTTGTCCCGAATGGATAATCTCTCCTTCTATTGCGAGGATGGAAGATTGGAAATTGATAATAACCTTGCGGAAAATTCAATTCGTCCAATCGTTCTTGGCAGAAAAAATTTCCTCTTTGCAGTAACCCACGAATCGGCACAAAGGGCCGCCGTTATTTACAGCCTCACGGCCACCTGCAAATTCCATAAGATAAATCCAGAGGAATATTTTCCCGACATCATGAACCGAATTGGAAGCCACCCCATCAACCGCCTTGACGAACTACTTCCCTGGAACTGGAAGAAACTCCGGGATTCCAGCACGACGGAGTAACCACAAAAATGGCCATAGCTGGAATTGTTGGGAATAGGTATATGGGGTTTACGGATGGCTTACGTAATTCCGGCATGTTGACCCCTCTCATTTTTCCCTGTTTCGAAAACATTCCGGGATGTTGACCCCTTTGATTTTTGCTCCCGGATAAATAATTCCGGC
>JAYSVQ010000085.1:0-2562 GCA_043718485.1 Bacteroidota bacterium | reverse complement strand
GCTTTTCATTTTTTAATTGGAGAGGGCAGTGTGCTTGACCGTCTTTCTTACCTGTTGCTTGATTTCGGAATCGGAATGATTATCGATTCTGCCTATCTTAAAAGAAAGAATGTACATCCCAAAGTTTTTTACGGCCTGGGAATGGTATCTCTCATCGGCGGTTTCGTTTTAATTTTTACCCTGCACTATTTTGGCATTCTCTTGCACAAAGTTAAAGACTATGCCTTTGGTAAAAACGAAATCAAAAATCAGTCTGAGTTATTGGTGGAATTGGGGCCGGACGATTCGATTGATGAAATCACAGTAGTATTAACTCAATTCGGTGCAACATGGGAAAAAGCTTTCCCTGAGGTAGAAATGAATGAAGACGAAAACCTTGCACAGACCTGGCTCATTCATGTTGCAGAAAACCAGAAAAAAAAATTAGAAGAATCGCTGGACTTAAATAATGAAAACGTAGATGAGGCCGAACCGAATTCGCCGGTAATGTTGATCGAAGGTTTCCATTCTGATGCAAATGAATTATCCATTCAAAAGTTTTTGGCTAATGATCCCGGCCTTGCCAAACAATGGTGGATGCAGCCTGAAAATACAAATGAAATCCACAAGATATTAAAAGCACTAAAACCGGTTCGGCGAGCAAAAGTGGCAATATTGGACACAGGTGTTGACTCAGAACACGAAGACCTAAAACCAGCTTTTGGAAAAAGCCCCGGTGAAAAAGATGAACATGGACATGGAACGCATTGTGCATGTCTTGCAGGTGGGTTTACTAATAATGGAACCGGAATTGCCTCGTTAAATTGGGAAGGAAAATACATTCAGATTTTATCATTTTCAGCTTTGAATGCGAAAGGTCAAGGCACGATTTATTCGGTTGCAAAAGCCATCATACAATCCTCTGATGCAGGTGCAGATGTAATATCATTGAGTTTAGGGGGCAGTAGTTTTGTGGCACCGAAAACAACCGTGAATGCAGTAAATTACGCACTCAACCGAAATGCAGTAATTATCGTTGCAGCCGGAAATAATGCAGGCGATGCCAAGGCCCATTCACCTGCGAATGTTGAAGGGGTGATTACTGTTTCTGCGGTAAATCAAGTTGGGGAAAGAGCAAATTTTTCAAATCGCAACACCTCCCTGAAGATGCCTATTTCTGCTCCCGGGGTAGATATCTTTTCTTGTACACCCAACCAAAAATATGTCGCCTGGAATGGAACCTCAATGGCTACTCCCCTTGTGGCGGGATTGGCCGGCATTTTAAAATCTTTTCGACCCGATTTATCTTCAAAAGAAGTGTATAGGATTCTTAACGAAACCGGGAAAACCGGTCCATCCCTTTCGGAAACCGGAAAAATTATTGACCCATTGCCTGCGATACGATTTATTGTGGGCGAATCTATTTCCACGATTGAATAAAACAAGGGGTTCTTAAATTTCAATCCTGAATAATAAGGTCTTGCCATTAATCCTAAAGCCTTAAATTAGCCTGTATTCCCTTTTTTGTGGTAGTTTTCTTTATATTAATTAACTTCGGCATTAATTGATTCGCACTTATGAGAAATTTATTTCTACTTTCTTTCCTTTTTTGCTTTACACATTCTTTAACAGCGGTAAATTATTCCGTTACGAGCACGCTTGATGTGAATAGTTCCGGAACCTTGCGTTGGGCGATTGACATGGTCAATATCACCCCGGGCTCAGATACTATTTCGTTTAATATTTCAGGAATGCCGCCCCATATTTTCCCGTTGGGTTCTCCTTTGCAAGCTTTGGTTGATCCGAACACGGTTTTGGATGGCAACACACAACCTGCAAATGGATATACAGGATCAGGGCCAAAAATAGTTCTTGATGGCTCCGGTAGCAGTGGAGGAAATATTTTAACCTTAAGTGGAATGGGAATGAGAATAACGGGAATTCAGGTTTGTAATGCTCCAGCTTCGGGAATTTACATTAATAGTTCGGCATCCGGCTTTGTGATTGGTAAGTTGGGAAATGCGTGTTTGATAAATTTGAACAGTTTTTATGGGATTGAGATAAATGGAGCTGATTTCGGAAAAATTCAAGGCAGTTTTATTGGAACCGACATTACAGGAACGATTGCACAACCTAATGGTTACTCTGGTGTTTTCTTATCAAATGGAGCAGATAATCACTTGATTGGTAGCCCGGGTTCAGGAAATGTAATCTCCGCAAATTTGTATTATGGAATTGAGATTGAATGCGGTAATAATAATTCAATTCAAGGAAATTATATTGGAACCGACCCTGCGGCAACACTGAATTTGGGAAATGGATACACCGGTGTTTATATAGCCTACGATCCCACTAATTTAACGTGTAATGCCTCCGGAAATATTATTGGGGGAACAAGTGCTATGGAAGCAAACCGCATCGGTTTCAATGATTATCACGGCATTAATATTTGTGGTCAAAACGTTGATTTTAATCTGATTCGCAGAAACAGTATTTTTTGTAATGGGTATGGTGGCATTAGTTTGTCAGATGGAGGTTCAGGTCAACCTAATGGAAATGACAATTATGCTGCACCGGTAATTA
>JAYSVQ010000084.1:0-2564 GCA_043718485.1 Bacteroidota bacterium | reverse complement strand
AGGCAACCAAAATAAATGGCTTGCAGTTTACGGCTCAGGACAAATCCGATCTTCTCGCATTTTTACTTACGCTGAGTGATTCTGAGTTTGTGAACAATCCTGAGTTGAGCCAACCTTGAATTTTTTTGTAACAAACTAGCTTCTTATTACCGTAAATTTTCCCGGAATAATTTTGCGATTAGACTAATGAGCGTAGCGAAAATTCCTGCACCGAAAATGGCCATTCCAATAAACCAGGGTCTAAGGCTCAATTGCATTTCAGAGAAGGATATTCCATTTTTATTTTGCATCCAATATCCTTTCTCTATCCCGGCCATACATAAGCATACCAAGAAAAAGGCAAGAGAAAAATTGAGCAGAATAAGCGTCCATGATTTTTTCTTCGGTTGATTTTGACCTTTCAGTAAATAAAAATGAGCAGCAAAAAGCAAGGTTGAATTAATGCCAATCGTGGTACCCATGGCATGAGCAACGGTAATATGCGTGCCATGCGTAAACAGATTTATCACTGGCACCGAAATGAGCAAAGCAAGGGCAAGATTTGCAAAAACCCAAAGATCAGCTGAGGCAAGTAAACGGCGCGAAAGGGGAAATGAACAATTGGGAGAAGCTGGATGCTCTTTCATAAAATCAAACATCATTTTTCCAAGAATTAAAAGCTCTGTCATGCTGATTCCAAATGCAATGTAGCGAATGTAGATTTGAGCAGGAACAGGATAAGTATGGTGGCCCCAACCAAACAACAGATTGGTAAAACCCAGAAAGAATAGTAAAAAGCCCATTCGACTTCTGGCATAGCGGCCATCATTTCCAATTTTAGACATGAGGGAAATGGCGGTACCATACACCAGCATGTTCCAGGAACCGACAAGTGCGCCATACGATTTCCATTGCACCGTGAGGTCACGAATCAAATTATTGCGGAACCATGGCAACATCCATAAATGCGCCTCAGTAAAAGTGAGCAGAAAAAATAGAATGCCCGTTCCCCACATCCAAATGTAAACGGGTTGTTTCTTTTTTAAGCGAAAGAGGGTTTTAAAAAAATTGATTGCAAATACAATCCAGCCAAGAAATAGCGGAATGGAAATTACAGGAGGATACTCCATATATTCTCTTCCCCCAAAACTTCTAAAAAAGTAAGAAATGCATGCTGCGATTGCGGTAAGCAAAAACAATCCTAAGTGAATCCACCCTAATGAGGCCGACATTCGGTTTTCTTTTTCGCCCATGGTCGAGTAGATGTACCCTTTTGCACTCAGAAAAATCCAACCTGTAACAAGCGTAACATGTAAGGGGCGATTCTGAAAAAAATCGAGTTGCCCTTTTAAGAGGGTCGGAAAAACATATTGCAAAGCAGCGCCGAAACCAAAAAGCAGACCTAACGACAAACAACAAAGTCCGGCGAGCAAAAAGGCTTTCCCTACTTTTTCATGGGGAAGGAGAAAGCGGTGATTGTGGGTTGCGACATTCATTAACGTATTTCAAAAATGAGGCGATAGATTCTGATTCTACTTCACTTAAACCCAAAGGCGGCATGATTCCGATTCCCGTTTTAAGAATGACTTTCAAATAGGGTGCTCCTTTGCTGGAATCGGCGAAGAATGCAGTCAAATCAGGCCCGAGATAGCCGCCAAGGCCGAAAAGTTGATGACAGGCGGTGCAATTGTGTTTTTGCCACAATTCTTGACCAGACTGCGCCGATACATTCATTTCCGGAACAGGCATTTCATTTAAGTGAATTTTTGTACCCGATGTGTACACCCAAAAACTAAAACAAAAAGAAAGAGATACCAAACTCAACCAAAGGGGAAATTTCCATTTCTTTGGAAAGGAAGTTCCTTTTCTTCTCATGGTGAAATCCTTTGGATGTGCCAAGATTCTTTGCCATCCTTTTCATATCGCAGACAATCGTGAAAATGATTTTGTCGTAATTGCCAAAACTCGAATCGATTGGGTACGATTAGGTAACCGCCCCACAAACTCGGACGGGGAATTTCTCGGCCTTTGAAAAGCTTTTCAAATTTTTCAAACTTCGATTCTAGTTCTTGTGCGTTTTGAATTCGCTCACTTTGTGATGAAGCCCAGGCACTGATTTGACTTTGTCGTGGCCGATTTGCAAACCAGGCGTCAGAAGTTTCATGACCTACTTTTTTTGCTATTCCTAAAATTTTAATTTGACGCTCTAAAATGGGCCAATAAAAATTGCAGGCCACAAAAGGATTCGCCTCAAGGTCTTGTGCTTTTGAACTTCCTAAATGGGTGAAAAAACTCAATCCTTCTGCACTTAAATCTTTCATGATTACAATTCTGGAGGAAGGTTGGGAAAGTGAATTGACGGTCGAAAGGGAAAAAGTCTGCGGAAAAATAAACAAACCTGTTGCTTCGGCGTCTTGAATCCAATTTTCCATTTGAGAAACAGGGTTTGCAATTGCGTTTGTTTCCTCAAATGGAATTTGATCGAATCGCTCGCGAATCTTTTCGGGTGATATCGGAATGGAAATTGGCATTCCCTGTATTATTGAAGTTGTTTTATACCCTTTTTAAGGGTCTTATTTCCGGTT
>JAYSVQ010000083.1:0-7502 GCA_043718485.1 Bacteroidota bacterium | reverse complement strand
CGGTGGGGCGGTTTTCTGAGCGAGCTGAATAGGGTTGGCAGAATCCGAAGGTGGGGGCATGAGTGGATAGCCAATCGTAAAGTTTTATGCCTTGCGGGGTTTTGAACCAATCGGGCGAAAGGCTGTTGAGGTCGAAATCGGTTCCCCAATGGTGGCGTGAGCTACCGGGCATACTGGAATAGCGCAGGATTTTGAGGGCCCTTAATTTGGGCTCGGGCAGGGTTTGGGACAGGTTTTTTCCATCGACGAGGGTTTTGCCGGTCCATTTGTTTTCCCAAATGCGCTTTTGGTCGTCGAAGGACCGAAAGGCTGAAAGTATTTTTAGGCTAATTCCATCCTCATTTGCCTTTTTTGCCATTTTCAGAAAAGCGTTGAGGGCATCAGTTCTGAGAAACATTTCTTTTTTGTCACAATAGTCTTGTGGAATCGGACTAAAATCCGGGTGATTATCAGGCTTGATTTTTCCCAAAAGTTCTACAATAGGAAAAGTGGGAAGGCTATCTTTTGGGCTATTCATTTCGTTGGCGGTTAAGGAAAGGGTGGGGATGGGATTTGGTTTTGGGGCCTGGCGGCAACTAAATGAGGAAAAAATAAGCATTAACTGAATTAAGGGGATAAAAGAGGGTTTCATGTATGCAATTTTCAAAATGGTGAAACAGAAAGGTGAAGGCTGGGTCCACAAAATTGTGATTCTTACAGGAACTATCCACTCAGGTTTAGAAAAAGCCTCAGATTCTTTGAAATTGTGGAAAAACATAGGATTAACAGTCGGATTTTTTTGAATTTTAGCGTCCGTATTCGAATCCATATCGACTTTGGAGGAATCAGGGGAAAAACACTACGCATTCACGCTCAAACCGCAAGCAGAGCTCTTTTTTGTTTTGCTTATTGCAGGGCTTTCGGTCTTGTTTCGGTATTGGGCCTTGATCGGGGTGCCATTTGCAACCGGCCCTGATGGCTACTTTTACGTGGCCCAAACCGATGGTTTAACGCGGAGTTTGTCACTTCCTTTTCCTGATTTTTCAGGGATTTATGTGCTGTTTCTATTTGCCGGTTTAATTTTTGAAGATTCACTTTTTGCGGTCAAGGTCGTTTCAGCCCTTTTGAGCGGCTTGTTTCTCATCTCCTTATATTATGTAGGCATTGAAAATACACGGAAGAATTTGATTCCGCTTATTTTGGTTGTGATGGGTTTGTTTAGCCCTGCAGTTACTTTTTTGGCAGCGAACTACCCCAAGGCTTTACTTGGGCTTTGTGGCATCAACCTATTTCTGGCTGCGGTCGGAACGAAAGATTTAAAATGGGCTTTTCCTGCCTTCATGATTAATATCTTTTTATACAGCCTTACTGCATGGTTGTGCTTTTTTATGTTTATGGCTTTTCTGATTTCGAGGAGTAAGGTGAGTTTTCTACCGGTTGCAGCGTTGGCGATGGTGTTGGCAACATTAGTGTTTCCAGGTTTTTTTCTGTTTCGGGAGATTGGATCAAGCAGTTGGCGAATGGATTTGCAGTTTGTTATTCCTCCGGTTTGGTATTTGAATCATATTAAGCCCGATGGACTTTCGTTTTTTCATTTGGTGGAAACGATTTTGGGATTAGGCACCTTTCTGTTTGGTTTGGGATATGCCTTATTGGGAAAATTGGATTCGCATCCGCAACGGAGAATGTTCTTTTATTTGTTGGCTGTGGTATCTGTGATGCTTTTTCCCTTGATTGATACCCAAAACCCAAGGGTGGGAATGCATTTTTCATTGACGCTGGCCTTTATATTGCCCTTGGCCATTTTGTTTTTGCGTGAAATGCATTTTGCACAAAAGCTTCCATTGGTTTTGGTATTGCTGGGATTGGGACTTTTTTCATGGAAGAGTTACCCTGCAGCAACATTGAATAACGAGTATGTGAAATTGGAAGCAGTGTTTGCGAATTTCCAGAAAGAGGTCGCTGGAAAGCAGGTTGAATTTGTGACTGCACCTCAAACATTGGCGCTTTTTATCTCGGCAAAGAAAATCTATAAAACAGTACCCTGGGTTGAAGACCCGGCGCATTATAGCCATGATACCTACTTTAGAATCTCTTCGGGTATTTCCCTTTCAGATGCTACACGGCTTGTTCCTGAAGAAACGAAAAGCAGAATCAAAGATTTAGGCCAGGGGTATTTAGTATGGTATGAAATCGATTGGCAATTATTTGCCAACTCTTTATCCGCTAAAAACGAAATGGAAATCGAGAACATCGCACATTCGTTAAAGAACCCATGGTACACAAAAAAGGAACTGCCGAAGGCTGATCCTATGATTATACCCTAAGCGAAATCAGGCTTTTACTTTTAGCTGCCGATGGTGGTGCTTGAAATGATGGAATAAGAATGTAAAGGTTTGATTTAAGGTAAGCATTCCTGCAACCGGGTGTCTGAATACCAATTTATGTTGATGGGCAGGGGGGAAGTCCTGCAAAAAAGCTTCCCAATCTTTGCGCAATTTTTTCCATGCGGTGAGGGTTTCTTCTTTGTTGGGTAAGATTTCAGGTGGCCCTAAAACCGAATTGGGAATGCGAAAGCGCAAGGGTAAAATGAGGGCCCATTTCAGGGCCTGAAAGCGCCAACGATTTTTGAACGTTGGGTTTCTTAATTCCCCTTCGGCCAATAATTTTTTTTTCATATAGGCGAGGGTTCCTGTTTCTGAGTGAATGATATGCCATGCAGCCTCGAGTGGAGACCAGCCCCCGTCATCTGTGCGGGTGGATAAAGTTTGGTCGTTTTTAGTTAACCAATTTTCCTCAAGAGAATAGAGTAGTTGCTCTAATTTTGAAAATCCTTTTCTCATTGTGTTAACGCGTCATGATTAATACACCGGTGAGAATGCCTACTGCTGCCCCGCCTAATAATCCAAAGCCCAAAAACTTCCATTTGTTTGTGTTGTAAAGATCAATGGCATCTTGGGTGTTCTTTACTGCGGTTTCTGTGTTTTTGGTAGATGTATTAACCAAACCTGTTAGCTCGCCAATTTGCTTTCTGTATTCAGTATTTGCGCGTTCCAAGGCATTCACTTTTCCCTCTTGTTGATTATTTAGGCTTTCGAAAAGGTTGATTTCTTTTTTTAGTGAGGCCGCTAACACAAGTTGCTCGGCTTGTATATCTTGAGAGAGGTTATAGCCTATGGCTATTTTTTGGTAATATTTGGCATTTATTAAAACCACTGAATCGCAGGGAACATTTTCAGGTTTTAATTCTTCTTTTGCGAAGACTGCCATATAGGTCGAATCGCATTGTGGCTTGGGTTGTGCTAAAAGCAAGGAACAAAAACCGAGCACGGGTATTAATAAAAATAAATTTTTCATGTTTACTTAGCTTTTTTAAGTTCGTCGAGGGTAGGAATGCGAACAGGGGCACCTGAATTTTTTAATTTTCCGATTAGGGTATCTACCCGTTGCTGGGTGAGCGAGGAGCTTTTTTTAACTGCGGAGATATCTCCTTTGATTGTTTTTATGTTATCTAAAAAGATAGTCAATTCATCCTGTAGCATTTTGTCAACCAATTCTGTGCGCTTGTTGATATCTTTTAATTCATTTTTTATTGCAGAATTAAGGGAATCAATTCTCGCTAATTCAGATTTTATGTCTTCCATTTTTGTGGGTGGACTTGGCGGTTTGAAAAAATTCCAAAGTTGCAAAGCCAAAAGGATTATGATAAACCCTGCGATGAGTTTGAGAATAGTGCTGTTATTATTCATAGGAAAAGGGTTTTTTCATTGAAAAGGCTAGGGTTGGTTGATGGGCCTAATTTTTCTGTTGGAATAGATGCGAATCTCTTGAATTTTGGCATAAATTGGTAAAAAATCTGAAACCATGCTCAGGTCTCTTTTTGTACTCCTTTGCACTTGTCTTGCTTTCTATTCCTATGGGTGGGGTCAAGGTGGAATTAAAGCGCGCCAAGCACCCGAAACCGAAATTGTTTTACCTGAAGTGGATTTACAGGAAATTAGGATTCAAGATTCACTTGAGGAATTAGCGGGCATACCCATGCGGTTTGGCATTCCCCATACTGTCGATATTGATTTGATGGAAAGCGGGGCCTTTCAACAAAAAGAGGATGCCCGTGAATATTCGGTTGCCTTTCGGTGTCCGGGCGCGCTTTCGGTTCATTTTTTATTCGAATCTTTTCTTTTACCTGCGGGCGCATCGCTTGAAATGCTGGATGAAGATGGCAGGTTGGTGTTGGGTCCATTTACGCATGCAGAAAATCATCCTTCGCAACAATTCGCCACATTGCCGATTCCGGGAGAATGGGTTAGGCTTAAGTATAGCGAACCCAAAGATGCAGCCTTTCAGGGAAAAATTTTCATATCAAAGGTGATTCACGATTATCGTGATATACTGAAAATCGCTTCTGATTTTAATGATTCAGAATCTTGCAATGTAAATGTGAATTGCCCCGTCGGGGCACCTTGGTCAAATGACAAAAAAGCGGTTGCGCTGATCATGGTAAGCGGATTTCGGTTTTGTACCGGAACCTTGCTCAATAATGTGTTGCAAGATGGCAAGCCTTATTTTCTTACGGCCCATCATTGCCTCGACAATAGTTTAGGCTTATGGACCTTTGTATTTAATTATGAAAGCCCTTCTTGCAACAATGTAAATGGTAGTTTGAATCAATCGGTTACGGGTGCAATGTTGAGGTCGCATTTACCTGCTTCTGATTTTGCGCTATTGGAATTGTGGCGCGCCCCAGACCCGGCTTGGGGTATTTATTTTGCGGGCTGGGACAGGCAAAATACAGTTGCAGATTCCTGCACTATCATTCATCACCCATCGGGTGATATAAAAAAAATTACCCAAGATTATGGAAGTGTTGTTTCTGCATCCGGTGATTTAAATGTCGCAAATTCCCATTGGCGCACCCAAAACTATGAGCTGGGCACAACCGAAGGAGGTTCCTCAGGTTGCCCCATTTTCAATATACACCATCAGGTGATTGGTCAGCTTTGGGGAGGAGATGCTTCCTGCACGGTAAATACTTGGGATGAATATGGTAAGGTGGCGCATTCTTGGGCCACACAAAGTTCCTATGCGCATCGGCTGCAAAATTGGTTAGACCCCAATAATACCGCTGCGTTAAATGTAGGTGGAAGTTATTATCAAAATCCGGATTCATTAGACAATTCAATGTTGAAAGTTGAATCTCCCGATGTGTGGGCTTGTGATTCCCTGCTTCAAGCTAAAGTTTGGCTTAGAAATCTGGGGGAAAACCTGCTTCATACTTTTGATGTGGGTTATATTTTGGATGGAGGCGCTCCGGTGATTGAGTCACCATTGGTTTCGGTTTCGTATTATGGAAATTATCTGCATTCCTTTCCGCCCATTTCCATTTCAGCCGGTGCGCATCAGATTAAGTATTTTTGTTCAGGGCCAAATTCCGGAACTGACCAAGATTTGAGTAACGATACTTTGATTTATTCCTTTGTGCAGAACAATGGAATGCGCCTAACTATTGATGTTGTTTCTGATCGCTATGGCGATGAAATCTCATGGAAATTGAAACAGAGCAATGGCCAGTTGGTGGATGAAAAGGCAAATCTTGAAAACTCGACGAGCAATGTGGCGCATTATTGTCTTGTACCCGGAGATTGTTATGATTTCGTAATTAAGGATGAAGGAGGAAATGGAATTTGTTGCCAAAATGGACAAGGCAGTTATTCCATTTCAAATACATTTGGAAATTTAGTGAGTGGCAGTTCATTTGGCGCGCGAGATTCTGTTCGTTTCTGTTTGAATACTGCTTTGCCTATCGCGGCGATTCAGGTTTCAGGTACAAGCGTGTGTAAGAGCAGTTCCTTGTTGTTTACGAGTCAAAGCCAAAATGGGCCTTCGACTTTAGCATGGACATTTGGCAGTTCAAATCCGGCAACTTCTACTCAGGCAAGTCAGAATGTGATTTTTTTGGTGGCCGGAACCTATTGGGTGAAGTTGATTGCGACAAATGCAAATGGGTCTGATACTGATTCTGTGCGCATAACGGTTTATCCAAAGCCGGCTGTGAATATATCTACTGTTCCCAACACTCAGGTTTTTCCGAATAACGGTGGGGCCGTTGCCAATGTAAGTGCTGGTACGCCTCCCTTTGCCTATTCCTGGAGTAATGGAGGGAGCACCGATTCTATTTCAGGATTAGCACCCGGCGTATATGTGGTTTCGGTTACGGATTCGAATGGATGTATGGGGCAGGCGTCGGGGAGTGTTGCCAATATCGTCGCAATTGAAAAGGAAATCGTGAAATCTCCGGCATTCGTTTTATATCCGAATCCTGCAAAGGAAGGTTTTTGGATAAAACCCAATGATATACCTACAGGCGAGTACCTGATGGAAATTTTAAATATAGAAGGCAAGAGAATGCAGTATGCGCGGATATATCTGCAACATAAACGACCTTCTTATTTTGAAACAGAGACCCTACCCAGCGGATTGTATTATTTACATATTCGGGATTTGGGCAGTATGTATTCCCAGCCCTTTTCTGTGCAACGATAAAAGATTTATTCCCGCATCAATCGCGTAACGCCTTTTATCCCAATTCCATTTATAGATACCAAATAAATTCCTTTGGCAAGATTGTCAACCGGAAGATGTAGGGATTGAAGGGTAGGAGTGAGTTGAATGTCTCTTGTAAACAATATGCGACCGCTTAGGTCAGTAATTTCCAGCACGGCCTCACCCATGGTGTTGGCTTGAATTTCAAGCGTGGCATCATTACGGGTTGGATTTGGAAAAACCGTTAATTTGAGTGGCTTGAAAGTCTCAAATAAACCTGCAGTGGTATCCACAACAACAGTCAAGTTTACTGTATCTTGACAATCGCAATCAAAGGTGTTGATTAATTGCACATTGAAAGAACCCATTCCCGAATACACGTGCTTTTGTGTGGTACCCCAAAAGAGACCCGAACCATCCCCGAAATCCCAAATGCTGCCGAAGACGTTTGTAGTGTCAGTAAAGGTAATGGTATCACCGGGGGCAGGGTTTGTAGGAGAATAAGTAAATCCGGCATTAATTGGATTGCGGATTTCAATATCTATGTAATCGTAATCTTTACAACCATTTGCAGCCGTAACCCAAACGGTGTACCGGCCACTGCTGTTTACGGTCATGGTTTGTAAAGGAGAGCCACCATTCCATAGGTAGGAAGTATAGCCGGAGCCTGCATCCAGATTGAGAGTGGCGGGGCCATTGCAAATAAGGGTATCGGGTCCCAGGTTTACTTTGGGAATGTTTCCAAGAATGACGCAATTGTACTTTTCCTTTGCGCGCATCGCTGCGGTTTGAAGGAAGTTAAGGCTGTCGCCCCCGGCAATAAAAAAGGCAATGGTATCGCTAGCACCCGGGGCAATATTTAAGGGGCCAAAACTTGTCATGGTGAAAATATCTGAAGTATCAGGAACAATGCTCGTTTGAGGAATGCCATTTAGGGCCGTCCATTTTTCGGCAAGGCTATAATTGAAACTATCGTTTTG
>JAYSVQ010000082.1:0-7503 GCA_043718485.1 Bacteroidota bacterium | reverse complement strand
TCTCTCGAAACCCAATCTACCGCCTCTATGCCATCGGATGCCTCTGCGACAACTTCAAAATCGGGTGCCATGCTCAGCATTACTTTTAAACCATCTCTTACCAAGGGATGGTCATCAACAAGTAGTATTCTAATTTTCATAACGCTCCCTTATTGGTAAAATGACAATTACTTTTGTTCCTTTTCCTGCTTTAGAGTAAAAATCGATACTTCCCCCCAACAATTTTACTCTTGAATTGAGGTTGCGTAAACCGTTGCCCGTGCCGGCCTGCCTTTCTTTTTTCTGAATCATTCCGGTACCATTGTCTTTCAATTCCAGGTGCAATTCATTTTCTTTTCTCACTAATGAAAATTGAATCAGTGTTGCCTGTGCATGTTTGATTGCATTATTAATTAATTCCTGTACCACACGAAAAATTCCTAATTCTAGTGTTTCAGGCATTCTTTCTTCGGGAAGAATTCCTTTAAAGGCAGATTGAATTTCAACCCCCGAAGCAATAGATACCATATCGCCTAACTCATCCAAACAAACTACAAGACCAAAACGCTCAAGTGATGCGGGCATTAAGTTCCAGGAAATGGAACGCACTTCTTGCATGGCGCGTTGCAAGACAGTAAGCGAGGTATCGAGCACCTCTTGCTCTTGAGTCGTCATGCGTTCTCTTGCATTGAGCAGAAAATGAAATTGCATGCGCACTGCGCTCAACAATTGCCCAAGGCCGTCGTGCAATTCAGTTGAGAACCTTCTGCGTTCCAAATCTTGGGCCATGATGGCGGCACTCAACACTTGATCTTCAAGATTTTTTCTATCTGAAATATTACGCATCATGCACAATATAGCCTCGTGGCCATGAAAGGAAAACAGGGTTGCATTCACCTCCATACAAATTTGTTTTCCTTCTTTGCTTGTGTATTTACTTTCGTAGTTACTTATCTTTCCTTTGGCAATTAATTCTTTGATTCGTTTTTTGCCTTGCTTTATATCGCATGTGATTTGATCTAAAGAAAGTTGCAAAAACTCGCTTCGTGTAAAGCCATAGTATTCACAGGCCTGATTATTTACATCTAATACTTTCTCACTTGCCGGGTCAATGATTATGATTGCATCATGCGCATTTTCAAAAAGCGAGCGATAATAGCCTGCGGTTTCCATGAGGGCATTCTCCATCATTTTCCGGTCAGATATATCTCGTGCTTCAGGAATCAGCATAACCACATTTCCGCTTTCGTCAAAGACCGGACTTATAGAAAAATCGATGGTGATGTCTTTTCCCATGCAGCCGGAAAGTTCTATCTCACGTCTTATCATTTCTCCCTCAGCTGCTTTTAATGTAAGGTCACGAATGGCCTTAACCTCAGATGGGGTTTTGCCAAAAAGGCCAATACTCCAAAAGTTCTTGCCTGCAATCTTATCTTCATTCAAGCCAGAGAAGCGGGTGATTCTGCGATTTGCTTCCATGACTTTTCCCTCAGCGTCTAAGACGCCAATGAATTGAAAGAGATGGTCAAAGACTGCACGAAATTTCCCTTCGCTTGCCTTCAACTCCATTATTTCTGTTTCTTTTTGTGCAAGTTGTAGTTCCAGGTCATTTATTCTTTCTGAACCGGAACCTACATTATTTACCCAACTTGCTCGATTTTGAAAAGGAATGATTTCCCCACCTTTGGGTTTCTTTTCCTTTTGTCTTTTTAATTTTGTTTCAGCCATATCCCCCTCCATTTATTCTAACAATCTCTAGCAATCACATTTGCGATAACAAATTGTTGCTTTAAATCGCAACTTTGAAAAAGACTGGATGCCGAAAAAGGCTCCACACTTACGTTATCTATAATAGGAATCGGGCAATCTGCCTCGGTAAAGAAAGAAGGTGGAAAAATGGTAAGTATAAAGCCATCCCTTCCTTTGTCTTTTGGAAACACAATTCGTAACACTTTCTCCGTCTTCATAACCCCTCCTGTTGAATCGCAAATTCGGTAGGGATACGCCGGTCTTTATCCTCTATTGACAGGATAAGTTTAATTCATATAAAAGCGGATTTAATCTAGTGATAATTGCAATTTCATTTGTCAAAAACACGTAGGGATGGGAAGGGTATTTAGGAGTAATTATTTAGAAGGGCAAGCTAAAATCGCCTTCAAAGGTATCGTCGTCATTTCCCGGTTTATTCATTTTGCTTGGCATAATGATAGAACCCGAATTTTCTGAAGGGTAATTACCATCGTTGCCTTTCATCTGAGACAGGTGTGCATCTGCAGAAAAATCTTCGAGGTCAACGAACTTGGCAAACTTGTTTATGAATTGCAGTTTTACCTCACCTACGGGGCCGTTTCTTTGTTTAGAAATAATTACTTCACAAATGCCACGGGTACTTGAGCCATCATCGTAAGTTGCGAGACCATAGTATTCGGGGCGATACAAAAACATAACCATGTCGGCATCTTGCTCGATAGAACCAGACTCTCTTAAATCTGATAACATAGGTCTTTTGTCTCCGCCACGGGTTTCAACAGCCCGGCTTAATTGAGAGAGCGCGATGATAGGTACATTAATTTCTTTTGCTAATTCTTTAAGTGAGCGGGAAATGCCGGCAATTTCTTGTTCGCGATTTCCACCCTTTGATGCGTTGCCCGTCATCAATTGCAGATAATCGATGATAATCATGGAAATGCCTTTTTCGGCTTTTAATCTGCGGGCTTTAGCCCGCAAGTCCATAATAGAGAGTGCAGGCGTATCGTCAATGAAAAGCGAAGACTTACTCAACTCACCAATTCGGGAATTGAGTTGTTGCCACTCAAAGGGTTGCAATTGTCCGGAGCGCATCTTTTGCGCATCTATTTCAGCTTCAGCACAAAGTAAGCGTTGCACGATTTGTGTTGCTGCCATTTCCAAAGAGAAAAAAGCAACCGAGTGGCCAAACTTTACAGCGGCATTGCGTGCAAGTGTAAGTGTGAATGCTGTTTTTCCCATTGCAGGTCTTGCGGCGCAAATAATCAAATCTGAGCTTTGAAAACCCGATGTATATTCGTCTAAGGTTCTGAATCCTGAAGCAATGCCTGTGATACCTCCCTCTCGGTGGCGTAACTCTTCAAGTTTGCGCAAGGTTGTAATCACCAAGTCAGACATCGGCATGTAATTGCGCCTTAGATTTGTCTCTGAAAGGGAGAAAAGGCTTTGCTCGGTTTTGTCTAAGAGGTTGAAAACGTCTGTGGTTTCGTCATAGGCATCTCTTACGGTTGAATCTCCGATGCGCACTAATTCACGCAAAAGGTATTTTTGCGCGATGATTCGGGCATGATATTCAATATTAGCGGCAGAGGCTACTCTGGCTGTAAGTTCGGTGAGGTAAAAAATACCCCCAACAATATCGAGTTTTGCGTTTTGCGATAAATAATTCTTTACCGTCAATAAATCTACGGGCTCTGAATTTTGGAACAGTGCAATTACCGCTTCATAAATTACTTTGTTTGAATCTTTGTAAAACATCTCAGGTCTAAGGATGTCAACAATGCGATTCAAGGCCTCTTTCTCGAGCATGAGTGCGCCAAGCACGGCCTCTTCCATATCCAGCGATTGAGGCGGAATGCGCCCTTGTGAGGAAAGGGCCTGACGCATACGGCTTTTCTCAACCGTTTGCGTTAATACTTCTCGTATTGGGGCAATGGAATATCCGCCTATATCAGGGCTATTTAAATCAGGCATGCTGTAATGCGTATCGGGTGGGTAGTGGAAGGAAAGTAGAAATCAAAAGTAGAATGCGGGGTTTAGATTTTATTAATGCAATGTTCACAAAGAAATGGGATAACCTCTCAAGCCCCTCAGTGTTAAGCACGAACCAACCTTTCCACAATTCTCTCATTATTTAATTCACAAATGTTCATCAATATGCAAATTTCAAGAACTTAACCCTCAGTGACTTATTCACCCTTGAAAAGTGCACAGTTGAAAAACCTTCAATTTTGTGGACAGCAGTTTATGAACATCCACCTGAGCTAAATCTGAAAGTTTTCAGCTAACTTAGGTGAATGAAGGTATGGCTTTTTATCGGCCTTGTTTTGGGGATTTGCCTTTTTAATTCCTGTAAAAAAAAGGACAAAGTGCCGCCTCAAGTTTCCTTGCTTTATCCTTCGGTTGATTCTTTCATTCAAGCAGGTTCCATAGTCGAGGTTTCGGGTAATGCCTCTGATAATGATGCGCTTGAACTGCTGGTTTTACAGTTGAAAGATTCAGTCGGAAAAATATTGGGTTCAGAATCTTATGATATTCATGCAAAGGAACTCTCTTTTCGATTTCAATTTCAGATGGGGGATCTCTATGCCCAAACCGGGCCCCATACCCTTAAAGGCACCGTGTTTGACGCTTCGGGCAATACCCATTCAGCCGAAACCGAGATTAACCTGATTGAAGTACCCTTAAAGCACCTGAAGACTTTTTTTATTTATACCTTACCAAGTGGCGAGGGCATGCTGTATTCATTAGATACTTTGTTGCAGGTAAATCAGGAAAGAAGTTTAGGGCTTGATGTTGCGTTCTTGAAATGTGATAACCGGTACCAGCAATTGGTTTTTGCAAATTCAGTTTCGGCAAGATTGGGTGCCTTAGATCCGAACTATCTTTCCATTCCCCTATTTGAGGTCTTTGAACCTAACCCTACTCAGATTGAATTGATTACAGGGCTTTCCATTTATGCAGATAAATATGCCTGCTCATTTGCATCGACTCCTTATTGTAAGGTGTATAAAAAGGATGGAACCCTTTTCACCAGCTTGAGCAACATCAACAAGGCCCTTTCATCCATTCACTTGGCAAGCGATAGGGTATTTGTCGGGGTTCCCCCTGCCGGACCGGGGCATTTAAATGCCCTCGAGGCCTATGGCCTGGCGAGTAAACAACTCATCCAGCGCAAAACGCTGCCTTTTTCTATTGATTACATTCTTGAAAAGGATAAGGAAAAGCTTTTGTGTACAGGTTATACCTCGAGCAGCAAGGATAGCTCATCGCTTATCGTTTTAGACTATGAAACCTGGAACGAAGAATTTATTATCACCCTTCCAGATTCAATTAAAAACCCCTTTTTGGTGGGTGATATGGCTTATTTTTATGCTGAAGGACAAATCCAAAGCCTTGATTTAGAAAATAGCATTAGGGTACCCTTGGTTTCAATACCTAACCTAACAGCGATGGCTTATGAATTTGAAACCGAAACCATTTATGCCTTTAGCCCCGGAAATATCAGGGTAATCAGCCCAACGGGAACGGTAATTCAACAGATTTCTGCCCCAAATGGCCCACTTGGGCCGGTAAGTTTTTTGATGAATAAATAGACTTTTCGCTGTTATTGACTAAGCCTTAAATCAAATAAATACTCTATTTTTGGGCAATTATTGATTTTCACGCCCATGAAAAATTTATTTCTAACCCAGCTCAGTCCATTTACAAAAGGTTTGAGCTTGTTACTCCTTGCTATTTCGCTTTCGATTCCAGGCTGTAAATATGAATACTTTGAGGTAAACAAACTGAGCGATGAAATCAGATACGAGGCAGATTGGGCCATACCGCTTGCGCATTCTCAACTCGATGTCGAAGATATTTTAGCGCGCTTCGATGAATCAGATATTTTTGAAATTGATGCCAATGGCATGCTCGCGGTGGTGTATTACAGTACCCTGTTCTCGATATCAGGTGCTGATCTTATTCCGCTTGCTGACCAAACCTTCAATGCACCCGGCGCACCCTTAGCTCCGAGTGAAATTATTACCCTTCAAACGGTGGGTAATAATGTTACCCGAAACCCGCCGCCCATTACTTACAATTTCAGTCCACCCAATGGTGAGGATCTCACCTCGGTAACCTTTAGTAACGGCTCGCTCGACTTTGTGCTCAACAACAGCATTCCGCATGGGGGTTCTATTACCATTACCATTCCCGAAATGAAAGACTTGGGTGCCAATCCTTTTACCGTCAACTTTCCATTTACGGCCAGCGCATCTGGGCAAACCTTTAGTGCGCCGATGACAGGTTACACAATGGATTTGACAAAAGGCGGCACGACATCAAATCAGATCGATGTGCAGCTCGCCATGGTGTATCAAGGCTCAGGCGCAACTGCAATCATTACCCAAACCACAGATTTAAGCATGACGCTTGCGGGCATGTCATTCTCGCTCATTCGAGGCGACTTTAAATCACAGTCTATTGTTTCGGGTCCGGATCAAGTGAAGGTTAAGATTTTCGAAAACTCTGTTGAAGGAAATCTATATTTCGATGACCCGAAAATGAAATTCTTCTTTTTCAATACTTATGGCGCAGGTGTTCAAGTAACCGTAAATCAATTAGAGGCTTACTTACCCTCAACCGGGGCTACCATTCCTATCGTAGGCTTGGGAACGCTTTTAAATGTAAACCCCTCACCTAACCCCGGGGTTGAACAAGTAGATTCTTTTGTGATTGATAAAAACAACTCCAACATTCAAAACTGTTTGGACTTGAGTACCACCATTATTAATTATGATGTATCAGGAATCGCCAATCCGGGCACAGGCCCTTTCAATAATTTCGCAACCGATTCAAGTAAACTCAGGTTAGATGTGAAATTGGAATTACCCCTCGACGGCAGGGCTTCAAACTTTTTGTTGCGCGACACCTTTCCCTTTGAATTCCCTGATACGCTCGACCCCAAAAACTATATACATTGGGTAAACATTAGAATGATTACCGAAAACCGTTTCCCCTGCACAGGCTATGCCCAAGTTTATTTTGCTGACTCAAACTATACCATTGTAGATTCTTTAATTACCAGCCCTGCAGACGGCTTTATGGCATCGGGGGTCTTAGACGGAAATGGCAGAGTGATTGCAGCTACCAAAAGAATTACAGATGTGCTTAAATCACCAGCAGATATTAATAGTTGGATTGACAATAACGTACAATATCTGATTGTAACCGGAAGAATCGAAACCACAAACGGAGGCACAACCAATATTAAGATTTTCAAAGATTATAATCTTGACATACGCTTAGGAATGCGTGTACTTACCAACCTTTCACCAAGCGATTTTTAATTTAACCTATCATGTCAAAACACCTATACCTGTTCCTTTTCCTTTTTGCAGGAATTACAGGAAGCCTAAAAGCACAAACCGATCTTACCCTCTATAATATGAGAGCGGTGCCGCAGGTGATGTACCTCAACCCTGCCATTACACCTCCCTCGCGGGTAAACATTGGCTTGCCCATGATTTCATCAAACTATTTTAATGTTTTCAATACAGGTTTTGTTTACAAAGACCTGATTCAGTTGGATGGCGACTCGTTAAAACTCAACCCAGACAACCTGATCAGCAAACTCAAAAACAAAAACTTTCTAAGCTTTCAGGCAAATCTTGATTTGCTTTCTTTCAGCTTTAGAGTGAAGAAAAACTACTTCAGCTTTAATGCCACAGAAAAAATGGTCGCCCGCATGGGCTACCCGCGCGACTTTATGAAACTGTTGTGGAAAGGCAATGG
>JAYSVQ010000081.1:0-2565 GCA_043718485.1 Bacteroidota bacterium | reverse complement strand
ATGTAGATTCCATTGAGATAACCTGACCTTTGCTTGCAGAAACTGGCATTTCCCTGACAAAATCAGAGCTAAACTTTGCCTTTAAAGGTCGTTTTGCTAACAACTCTTTCATCACTAAATCATGCTTTGGTGCCCTAAAGCCTAGTTTATGAATTTCGAGAATAAATTTTTTCCATCCTGTTTCTAAAACCCAAAAATCAAAAAATGAATCAACTAGGTTGCTTGCTCGCTTTTTTGCTTGGTCACCAGAAGTACAAGTAAAAAAAATGTCAAAGGCCGGAATGTAAGCTGTTTTTTCCGTTTCAAAATAAACAATTGGGTAACCGCATTTAATGCCATCCCTTTTTATCTCAATAAAGGCGGTACCTGACTTTTTTGAATTTTCCATCGGTTTTTAAAATTAGGGTTATTCTTAAGTGGGTTTATGGAATTTGGATTTCAATCAAGAGTCAAAAAATACAAAATCTTACTAATTTAATAAACATTAATTACGGTCATTTTAATGAAAAGTTATCAATATCGAAGAAAAAACGTAGTTTACTATTTATTAATTCAAAACTGCTTTCCCAATTCCCAGCTTAAATCATAGAGAGCTTTTTGTTCCCTAACCGTTTTAAACTCCCTGAATTGTACCTAGACTAACTTTGACTAAAGTTTAAAAATTTTAACCAAATGTGTAATTTTGGGAAAATGAAAAGATGGAAATCGTAGTTGAAATAAAGGAAAACAAGGTTGGGTTTATTTTAAAACGCTGAAAGAATTTCTCATTTGTAAAAACAGAGCCATTTAGCCCAAGCAAAGAAGAATTTTTGAAAGAACTTAAAGGTTCTGCAAAAGAAGTTGCAATGGCAAAAAAGGGAAAGATTAAACTACAAAATGCACGGGATTTTCTAAATGAAATTTAAAATAGAGGTAACTTCTTTTTTTAAGGAACAAGCAAAGCGCTTGATAAAAAAATCCTTCTAATCCCTAAAAAGTAAATCACTTATGCTTAAACTTCAAACTCGCAGAATTCACACAATACCGTAATCCTGTGGGATTGGGGCCGTCGTCGAAAACATGGCCCAAATGTGCGTCGCAACGGGCACAGGTGATTTCAACACGGGCCATGCCGTGGGTATTGTCTGTAGTTTCAGCAACCGTGCTGTCATTTGCCGCGGCAAAAAAACTGGGCCAACCTGAGCCCGATTCAAATTTTGAATCAGAAAGAAAAAGGGTTTCTCCACAACAAACACAATGGTAGGTGCCCGGTTCATGGTTGTTTAACAGGGCACCGGTGAAGGCGCGCTCGGTTCCTTTTTTTCTTGCAATTTCAAACTCACTTGCGGTTAGTTCGCTTTTCCATTCCTGCTCTGTTTTTTCTATCTTATTCATAAGGGTTGAATTGGTTTTTTGGTTTTGTATAGGACTTTGCGCCTGAGGTTGCTTCGGACTACATGAAGCAAAACTAATTAAAATGATTCCGAAGAAATGAACTTTCATGCTTTTCCTTTTTTCTGATTTCAATATAAAACGAATCTAATAAGAAATGGTTTTGAACGCGGTGAATCTTTGATTTAGGGTTGAATTATGAAGGATAAACCCCCAAAACCCTCCAAATTGAACCTGATTTAATTTATTCTAAATTTGAAGCCTAATCTATCATCCAAAACCAATGAAATCCATTTTAGTCATTCTTTTTTCACTTTTCGCCTTTTCTTTTATTCAGGCGCAAATTCCTGACCATGTACCTACAAACGGTTTAGTGGGCTGGTTTCCATTCAACAGAAATGCAAATGATGCAAGTGGCAATGGAAACAATGGTATCGTAACCGGAGCAACGCTAACCAGTGACCGATTCAACATTCCCAATGCGGCTTATTCATTCAACGGAATCAGCGACATGATACTCGTTAAGGGCTTGACTGACTCTTTGCGGTTTGATTATCTAATTGATGATTATTCAGTCGTTTTGTGGGTGAAAAGCGCAGACCCCAATATCGGCGGCACTTCTTGCCGTATAATTTAACAAGCCGTTACCGGCATTCCTAGTCCTGGATACCCTTTTTCTTTTCAAGTGAATAACGCCACCAACAATTTGTCTTGCCTCGCCTTTGATGGAACAAATAACCCAACCCTTTTTGCTGGAGCAGCCTTGTTTGATAATACATGGCACATGGTCACTTTTATCATGGACCAAGGGCAAGATTCCATTTACGCGTACGTAGATAATAATTTGGTTGCCATTGCAGAAAATGACCTTTCCCAAACCACAGTAATTGCAGATACGCTGGCGATTGGAAATTTTCGCACCGGCACTAGGCCATACGCAGGTTTAATAGACGACATTCGCATTTATAATCGGGCCATAAATGCAACTGAGGTTAATTCCCTTTACAATGAGGGTTTGTGTTTTCAAACGGTTATTGATACCGTTTACGATACTTTAATCGTTTCCGTAACCGATACCCTGATTATTGATGCAATTTTAACCGGAGTAATACCGCCTTTTAATCATCATACGATTTTGGTTTATCCCAATCCTGCATCCACCCATATTACCATCGACGTTGGAAATTTTAATCC
>JAYSVQ010000009.1:0-2883 GCA_043718485.1 Bacteroidota bacterium | reverse complement strand
TTGAGCAAACAAAATACACTTTTTTATGAAGTAAAAGGGAGCGACGTTTTTCTGGTTAGTTTGTTTGCTCAACACAGACCTCCGCAATCGAGGGTTAAAATCAGAGACTGGAAACAGCAAAGGATTTAGGCAAATAAAATCTAGTTGTTTATTAAGTTTCTTCTTAAAATGCTCAACCTCTTTTTCTGTCCAATGTCTTCGAAAATATTCAATTGTGGATTCCAGATTTCGAACAGATTCATCTGTCCAATGAAGATTAAAGTCCATACTTTTTCTTTACTTCTTCATGTGCAGTGGTTCTACCCTGATCCACATCCTTTAATCCCCTTTCAATTCCTTCTTTTTGATTCTCGGTGAGGTCATCCCACCAACCGGAATGTGAGGAATTCGCATCCTTTACAATTTTCAAATAAGAAATGGTTTCCTTATCATCTAGCTTAGTCAACCATTCAATCAGTTCTAATTTTAATGCCTCGTATCCCATTTTTATTTTAAAAGTACAAACTTGGGGCAATTGTTCAAAATTCCCAATTTTCAACGCTATTCATTTAATAATATTCCCTTAAGCCCAATCGAAGCCTGAAATTAAATTGCGCACCTTTCATCCCCATCCCGAAAAAGCCGTTTCACATTTGATTGATGAAGGATTTTTGCTGATGGGGTTTTAAAAGGACTCATTAAATAGGAATTTTCTTATTCCAAGGCGCAAAGGGTTACCTTTTCTAATTCTCTTTTCTCACATCCCCAAGTATTCTGTATTTTTGGAAAAACCCCACTGAAATGAATACATATATTCGGTTTTTTATCTTTTTAGCAATTGCTACCTCTCCCATTGTCGGAGCAGCACAACCTGATACCACCTTTTTGGAAAGTACTTCTGCGGCCTTGGCTGCACCCTGGCTTTAGACACTTTACCTTTCGCCAGGTGAGGGCCGCCTCAGTTTGCTCGATGGTGAAATGGGTCCTTTAGGTTTAGGCCCACAAGCACGAGATTATGTAGATTCAAATAGTGTTTCTGCCTTGTATGCTAATCCGACTGTATTGGCTTCTGCGCTTTCACAATTGAGGGTAAAAATGAAGCGCAGTGCTATTCTATGCCGAAAGCTTGGCCTTTGGGGCATGCGGGCACCCGAGTCTTTTTCGTGGGGACTTCTCGAGCCCGATTCCGGCGTTTACCGATGGGAAATGAGCGATACCATCGTGACCCACGCGCAAGCACAGGGTATTCAGGTATTGGGCACTCTTATTCCCTTCAACGATTTTGCACAAGCCTGCCACCCCGATACTAGTAGTTGCGCAAATCTTTTTACCGGACAAGCACTTTATTTCATCAACAACACGCGCGTCGGAAAAATTTGTGATGCAGATACCGCCACATACCGAAATTTTCTGACTGCAATGGTTGAGCGTTACGATGGCGACGGAATCGCAGATATGCCCGGCTTAACCCTCCCTATTAAATATTGGGAATTTTGCAATGAACCTGAATCTCATTGCAGCTATAACGATAGTGCAGAATATCAACTCGATCTTGCCCTTACTGCATCTGTGATTCGCAACGCATGCCCCTCTTGCAAAATTCTAAACGGTGGACATTTAACCAATGATTCGCTTTGGTGGAACCATGTAATTGACTTCGGTGTTCAAGATTTTGACATCGCCAACATTCATGTGAATGTCTATAAAACTGCGCCGATTAACTTTCAGAATCCGTTTAAAGGTGCATTTGACCTTTTTGAAAACCGCATTCTCCAAAACGGACAAAACTATCCCACCTGGGTAACCGAATGGGGCCTTTATTCTAATGACCCCGATAGCCTCACCTTTCGCAGCGAAGAAACCCAAGCCGCACTCTATGCAAAGTTTTATGCCTGGGGCCTTGCCAACGATATTGATAATTGGGTTTTTGACTACCACGGTCGTGACAATACTGGTATTGGTAGTGCGGGCTTTTTTGAGGATGCAACAACGCCCTGGCATTTGCGCCTTATGGGTTATACCCTGAAATTATATGAATATAAATTCAGAACAATAGACAGTGCAAGCATTCAACTTTTCTCTCAAGATGCAAACCTAAGCGCGGGTCACATCAAAATCTGGAAAGCAGGCCACCGTGCCGATATGCTTTGGGGCGTGAGCAACCTGCCGGGAGATATTTCGGGCACTAAACTCATCACAGACATATATGGAAATGAAAGCCTCGCCAATACAAACACCCTCGTTCTTCCCTTAAGTTCGAATCCCATTCTAATTGAAGACAGCAGCCTTGCGATGACCCTCAATCCTTACGGGGATTTTAGGGTGTCTTTGTTTCCTAATCCGGTTACGGATGTATTATTTGTGGATGCAGTGTATCCTTTTTCATCACCTGCATTCCTCCAAATTTTCGACTTAAAGGGGCAGGAAGTGCAATCTTTTCTCGCACAACCCATCCATGGCTTCTTGCACGCGCAAATCAAAATGGATGAACTTCAGGCCGGGTTGTATTTGTTTGCCCTCAATGGTCGAATATGCGGTAGGATAATAAAATAAGTTTACTTTCTCTTCCCTCCCATTCTTCAACAAACATAGATTGCCAGCCTTTGGGTTTCTGCGGATTGCTACGCCTTACTCTTTAATAATAAACTTTTGTGCGCTTATCTCAGATTTGCCTTGCAAAGTCAAGAAGTAAATGCCGGGCGCGAGATTTAAACCTGATAAAGATATAGAAAATTGGGCCGAAGAGGGATGCAGGTTTTGCTTTAAAAAAGTCTGTCCGGATGCATTTACAATTTGAAGATGAATTTCGCCTGCAACCTCACCCATTTCGATAAATAGCTCATCTGAACTGCCCAGTGGATTCGGAAATAGGTGAAAATTCTCAGCCCCTGCATTCACCGGATT
>JAYSVQ010000080.1:0-7507 GCA_043718485.1 Bacteroidota bacterium | reverse complement strand
TAATTCTTGGGTGAGAAGCCTTCAAGGGTTTTTGTATACTCTTTCATAATATTTTTTACAATATCAGCCGCAGGCAAAATATAATCAAGCCATGCTCGCTGCAATGGCCCTCGGTGCTGAAGGGGTTCAAATCGGTTCCCGTTTTGTCGCCTCAATAGAATCTTCTGCGCATGATAATTTTAAATTGAAAGTTTTAGATTCTAGCGAAGACGATACGCAATTAATGTTGAAGAAACTTACGCCTGTTCGCTTGTTAAAAAATCCTTTTTTCCAACAAGTAAAAAGTGCAGAAGAGGCCGGTGCAAGCGTCGAGGAACTTACAAGTTTACTTGGAAAAGGGCGCTCTAAATTGGGAATGTTTGAAGGAGACCTCGAACAAGGAGAATTAGAAATCGGTCAGGTAGCGGCAGGGCTTGATTATATTTTGCCTGCGGCTGATATTGTAAAAAATATTATGAAAGAGTATACAAAAACCCTTGAAGGCTTCTCACCCAAGAATTAATACAGAATGCATTCCCCGTTTTTTAATTTAAGGACAAGATGATATATCACATCACCTCAGCGGAACTTTGGGAATCGGCCATGGAAAAGGGCCAATATGAGCATCCCACTTTGCAGAGCGAAGGTTTCATTCATTGTTCTTCGCTTGAACAATTGCATCGCTCAGCCGCAAAACATTTTCCAGATAGTGAAGAATTGCTGGTTCTGTTTTTAGTGGAAAAACGCCACAAAGCTAACTTGCGGTGGGAACCCTCAAAAACCGGCGAGTTATTCCCCCATATTTATGGTCGAATTCCTATGGAACTGATCGAGTCGGTTAGAATGCTGATTCGCAAAAGCCCGGGTGTGTATGAATGGGATTGATTTGAATTTTCTAGAACCATTTATTTTTTCTGTTTCAATTTTTTTTTCTCTATCCCAAATAGTATAGACCATTTTCTGAAAATGGGAATCGATTCAACCTATTTTTTTAACCGTTCAAGTATTTCCCTCCCTTTGTTCCCTCGATTTTATTAATATCGTAAATGGAAAAAATGCGCACTTTGCACTTGTGCTAGATTTTTCTGTGCTTTCCGTTTTTATTCATTTCATTATTCTAATCCATCTTTTTTAAAATGAAAAGACCCATCTTTTTCTTCCTTTGTTTTTTTGCTGTATTAAATAATGACCTTATTGCGCAACCTTGGATGCATGCCCCCTGGTTCAAACCCGCTGAAATCGAAGGCAATAATGTAGCCCCTAATTTTTATGAAATTCAAAAGGCATTTTCAGCATATGAAAAGGCGCAATTAAATAAAAAGCAACTTCTTGGTAATGACTCAAGCATTGATGCGCCGGAAAATGAAAAGAAGTTTGGGGGATGGGCCCAGTTTAAAAGATGGGAATCTTATATGGAGCCCAGGGTTTTTCCAAGCGGAAATATTTTGCTGCCCTCGCAGAAGTGGGCTTTTTTTCAGAATTATTTGGAAGCTCAAAGGGAGCAATCCTCCCGTTTTCGAATGGCGCAACCGCCAACCGCCAATTGGATTCCTTTAGGGCCTACCGGCACGAATTACCATAGTGATTTTGGTGGCAGTGCAAGGGTTAATTTTCTGCGATTTCATCCCCTCAACAGTAATATTATGTGGACAGGATCGCCTACCGGCGGTTTATGGAAAACCACAAATGGAGGGCAGAATTGGGCAACAAACACAGATTATTTGACTATAATTGGAACCTCTGATATTGCGATTCATCCCACCGTTCCCGATACAATGTACCTGGCAACTGGTGATGCAAATGGAACGGGTGCTGCACTCGCACTCGCCTCGATTGGCGTGCTTAAGTCAAGCGATGGCGGCCTTACCTGGAATACGACCGGCTTAACCTGGGCGACGAGCCTGAATCAAAATATATATAAACTGCTAATAAATCCTTCAAATCCTCGAATTGTTTTGGCAGGAACTAAAAACGGAATGTACCGAACCACCAATTCAGGTACTAGTTGGACCTTTGTTCAAAATGGCGCCTTCACAGATATTGAATTTAAACCGGGAAATCCTAATGTGGTTTATGCTTCCTCCGGAATCAATACTGGCGTGGGAACCTTTTATCGTTCCACCAATGCGGGCCAAACATGGACGGCAATTTCCTCCGGACTTCCCTTGAGTTCGACCGTGTGTAGAATGGAAATTGGCGTTACTCCCGCAGATTCGAATTATGTATATGTCGCTGCCGTAAAAATAGGAACCATGGATTTTTATGGCTTTTATCAATCTGTTGATGGAGGAACAAATTTTTCCCTTCGGGCAAGTACGCCAAATATTTTGAGTGGCTTACCTTCTTCTCAAGCCTGGTACAATTTAGCAATGGCAGTGAATCCTTTTCACAAAGACACCATAGTTGTGGGTGCAACTTACACCTGGCGATCTTACAATGGCGGATTAACCTGGGCCCAGATTACAAATGGAACCGGGGTTGGTTTCCCCTTTTTACATCCGGATCACCATGCCCTTGAGTATTTGCCGGGAAGCGATTCCATAATTTTTTCAGGAAATGATGGTGGTGTTTGGAGATCAAATAATAACGGAACCTTATGGGTGGATATAAACGCAGGATTACAAATCGCACAAATGTATAGGCTCGGCACCTCAACTATTAGTCCTAATAAAATAGCCACCGGACATCAGGATATGGGAACCCACATGTACGACAACGGTAATTGGGTACTTTTTACGCAAAACACAGGCGATGGAATGGAATGTGTTTTTGAATACGATAATGATACTGTTTGGTATTTAGTTGGATACAATGGAAGAGTCTTGCAAGCTTATAATACTTTTCCCCTTTATAATATAGTCGCCAACAACACAACTGCGGGTGTTCATGGTTTGGGTGCTTGGTCAACCCCGCTTGTAATGCATCCCACAAATGATTCTGTTTTGCTCATAGGTAAAGCCCAAGTATATAGAACTACAAATACTGGCGTTTCATGGAGTCAAGTGGGAACCGTTTCCGGTGGTGCTACCTATGTTACCTCCCTAGCTTATGCGCCCTCCAATCCGAATGTGATTTATGCGGCCAAATCAAATCGGGTTTTTGTCTCTACAAATGGAAGCACTTTCACCGACCTTACCGGAACCCTACCCGTCGCTCAGGCCTCCATCACTTCTATTGCCGTGAGCAATACCGACCCTGCAAAAGTTTGGGTGAGTTTCTCGGGTTATGTCGATTCAATAAAGGTATTTACTTCGGCAGATACAGGCCATACTTGGACACGCATTTTTACAAACCTTCCAAACCTGCCGGTTAATTGTTTATTGTATCAGCATAATTCCTCAAATGGCATTTATGCCGGAACAGATGTAGGCATTTACTTTACAAGCGATTCTTTAGCAAGTTGGCAATCCTTTTTTCAAGGCCTTCCCAATGTTGATGTTCAGGAAATGGAAATTCATTACGCGATTGACAAAATTAGAGCAGCAACGAATGGCAGAGGGCTTTGGGAATCTGATTTGGCAACACCGGTTCCGGCTTTCACGACCCAGCCTGCCATACTTTGTACAGATCAAGTTATACAGTTCAATGATGCATCCACAGGCAACCCTACTTCTTGGGGTTGGACTTTTGCAGGCGGAAGTCCGGGGAATTCCTCGCTACAAAATCCAACGGTTTCATTTTCAGCACCGGGAAATTATAATGTTACCTTACGGGCCGGAAACTCGAATGGAAGTTATATGCGTACCTTTTCCATTAACGTAATTCAAGGAATTACAGCAAGCCTTACGCCCGGAGGGCCAACTTCTTTTTGTCAGGGCGATTCCGTACTCCTTACCGCAAGTGCCGGAAATTCTTATTTGTGGAACAATGGTGCGACTACGCAAAGCATAACCGTTTATAATTCTGAAATTGATTCTGTAAGAGTAACAGATAGCAATGGATGTTTTGATTATTCTCCTGCGCTTTCAATTACTGTTTTTCCACTACCGCCGATTCCCACTATTTCAGCCAGCGGAAATAGTTTAACTTCCTCCTCCTCAAGTGGAAATCAATGGTATTCAGCTGGTGTCATTATTTCGGGAGCGAATGGGTTAACGTATTTAGCACCACAGAATGGAATTTATTCGGTGACCGTTACAGATAGCAACGGTTGCAAAACTTCTTCTGCCGATTATACGCTGAATATTTCTGCTTCCGAATTTTTGGAGGAGGAAAGAGCGCCATTTATTTTTCCCAATCCGAATACAGGAAAATTTAGAATCATTTCATCAAACGGCCAATTGGGTCGTGTTAAAATCACCAATTCCCTTGGCCAAATGGTTTATGAAAAGGAAGGCATAGATTTCTTTATTGATTTATCGGCACAAGCAAACGGAACCTATTTTGTTGAGTACCGGTCAAATGAAACAACGACCACAGGTACCCTTCTGATTCAAAAGGACTAGGGTCTTTCTATTCAATTTTGGCCTATTCTCCCTAAAATGGGTGAAGGGAAAGCCCATTTTTGCCCAAACTTTTCGGTTTTATTTCGCCAAAAACAGGGTTCCCATTTTCTCCCACATTCACTATGTTTTGCTCTTTTTAGCCGAATTTGGGGATTTACCTTAAACGGACCTGTCCTTGTCCCTGAACCTTGGTTTTTTATAAGTATCTGAAAAAGAATAGTTTACTATTATTTTTTTAATCCACAGCAATCCACAGTTTTTTTAGGCTTGTTCTATAGCACCGGTGAATTACATGTTAGTTTGCCCGTAATTAATTATTAATCAACAAGTTAAAAATTATCGAAGAATCAATTTTTCCACATGGTGGGAGAAAGTGGAACTTTGTGGGAGTTTGTGTCAATTCTTGTATAATTTTACCTGCGTTTAAAACAGACTATTAACGGGATGAAACCCATTTTCGGCGAATACGAGTGTAAGCTCGACTCAAAGGGTCGTTTCCTTTTGCCTTCGGGCTTAAAGAAACAACTCCCCGATGGGGCGCAAAACGAGTTTGTTGTAAACCGTGGAATTGACCTCTGTCTGATTATGTATCCGGTTGACGTTTGGGAAAAGGAATTGAAGAAAATCTATTCCCGAAATCAATTCGTTGCCAAAAACAGGGCTTTTGCAAGAAAGTACCTAAACGGGGCAACCCGAATCGAACTCGATGGCAGTTCAAGGGTGCTGATTCCAAAAAGACTTACAGACCACGCCGCAATTGATAAGGATATAGTGTTGGTAGCGGCTTTTGATAGAATTGAAGTGTGGGATAAAGTCACATACGAAAATTGGTTGAAAGATGAACGCCACGATATGGAAAGGCTCTCAGAGGAAGTGATGGGCGGTCTGGAAGGAAAAGGCGAGGATGGAATATCATAATCCTGTTTTGTTGAAAGAGAGTTTGGAATTGCTCTCTATAAAACCAAACGGAATTTATGTAGATGTGACATTCGGTGGAGGAGGACATTCCTCAGGAATTTTGAAGCAGTTGAACGAGGAAGGAAGGCTTTACGCCTTTGATAAAGATGAAGACGCGGCAGGCAATCGCATTTCCGACAAAAGATTTTGCCTGATCCGAAGCGACTTCAGGTTCATTGAAAAGGAATTGTCGGAAAGAAGCATCACCGCCATCGACGGCTTACTCGCCGACCTCGGAATTTCATCGCATCAAATCAACGACCCCAGCAGAGGATTTAGTTATCGCTTCAATGCTGAGTTGGATATGCGTATGGATAATAGAGAGGAGTCAAGCGCAACTCATTTGCTGAACACCTTGTCTGAATTGGATTTGAAAATCATTTTCGGACAATACGGAGAGTTGGATCGACCAGGAAAAATAGCTAGAGAGATTGTTGCGTTGCGCCAAGCAAAACCCATCGTGACCACGCATGATTTGGAACAAGCGTTAAAACCATTTATTCCCAGAGAGCGCGCTAAATTTCTTTCAAAAGTGTATCAAGCATTGCGAATTGCTGTGAACGACGAGATGGAAGGCTTGAAAGAATTATTGGATTCAGGACTTTCCCTTCTGGCTCCAAAAGGTAGATTGGTGGTGATTGCTTATCATTCATTAGAGGACCGTATGGTGAAACAATTTTTCAAATACGGGAATTTTGTGAAAGAGGATAGAAGAGACATTTATGGCAATTCCTTAAATCCATTACAGTTGGTAACCCGCCATGCGGTAGTGCCAAGCGAAACAGAAATAGAGGCAAACCCCAGAGCCAGAAGCGCAAAACTTCGGGCGGCTGAGAAACGATAAATTTTGGAAAACCAAATTCACCACCCACCCACCGAGACACCGGAAAAATCCGGTGAACGGAAAGGAATCTCCATTCACAAAGTGGATCGCTACCTGCGCTTCACCCTTTTCCTCGTCTTTATTGGCCTCGTATATATCTGGAATTCCCATAGGGCTGAAAGTCAGGTACGCAAAGTTCAGCAATTGGATAAGCAAGTGCGGGAATTGAAATGGGATTATTCAAACCTCGGGGCAGAGTTGAGCTTTTCCACTCGTCGTTCCGTTTTAGAAAAACGTGTGGACTCTTTGGGTCTGCATAAACTTGACAAACCACCCTTTCTCTTAAATTAAATTGACCAACCTCTCTAAATCTATCCTTTTAAAAGTGTATCTCATTATGGGGCTTTTTGTGTTGCTCGCATTTGGGATTTTGTTGCGTGTTGCAAAGTTGCAATTTGTAGAGCGAGAAAAGTGGTTAGAAAAGGCTGAGAAAGAAAGGGTTTACTTTCGAAAAGACATTGCGACTCGCGGAAATATTTTAGCAGATGACGGAAGTGTGTTGGCAACGAGCCAACAATCTTACCGATTGTCAATTGACCCGGGAGAGTTAAGTGAATTTTACCAAGACAAATCAGAATTATTCAACCTCGAGTTAGATACCCTTTCAAAAAATCTGGCTGAGTACTTCGGCAAAGAGGAGTATGATGCCACGCATTACCGTCGTTTAATTCAAATGGCGGTTTCGAGAAAGGACAGACATGTTTATTTAGTAAAATCGCCCATCAATTATTTGGTGTACAAGCGGGCAGCCGAGTGGCCCATTCTTAGAAACAGCAGTTTTCATGGAGGATTGATAGGCGAGAAAATCGCCAACAAAAGATTCAACCCTTTTAAAGGAATGGCAAGAATCACAATCGGTATCATGCAAGACGATACCCTTGCATTGAAGGGGCTTGAAAAATCTTTCAACGAAGAATTGAGAGGTCAAGATGGTCAAATCCTCGTGCAGAAAATTGCAGGAGGGGTTGAAATTCCGGTTCAGGATATTGCCCAAGAAGCTGCGATAGATGGAAAAGATCTTGTAACGACCATAAATGTTATGCTGCAGGACGTAGCAGAATCATCGCTTTTGCGCTCGTTGGAATATACAAATGCAAAATATGGCGTGGCTATCGTTCTCGAAGCGCATACTGGTGAAATTAAAGCATTAGTAAATCTTACCAAACAAACCGATGGAAGTTTTGCTGAGGATTTGAACTACGCTTATTCTCGTTTGGTTGAGCCGGGCTCGACAATGAAGTTG
>JAYSVQ010000079.1:0-2569 GCA_043718485.1 Bacteroidota bacterium | reverse complement strand
TAAAAACCTGAGTGCTGACAAAAACATAATGGTCAATTTTCAATTACACAAAGCCCAAACCGATAAGGTAATTGTATTGCATGACATTTTCTTTGATTATAACCGTTACAGCATTCGCCCAGATGCTGCGATAGCCTTGCAAAAATGGTCTGACTTTTTACATGATAACCCGGGATTAAAAATAGAATTGAGTACCCATACCGATTCCCGCGGAGAGGATGCCTACAATCTTTCTTTGTCTCAACTAAGAGCAGAAGCTACCGTAACTTTTTTGGCGCAGCGAGGGGTCGATTCCAAACGCTTGCTTGCTGTCGGGTATGGAGAGCAAAAATTAAGAAACATCTGCAAAAACGGAGTGGATTGTCCTGAATCTGCACATGAAGAAAACCGAAGAACTGAATTTAGAATTGTAGGATTGAGTCCCGAATTGGCGGCACAGGTAAAATATTCGCATGAGCCTCCCCATTCGGTTCCCCAAATTTTTGAGGAGAAGGAAAATCATGAGCAAGAAGAGGAAAAGGAAGTTGAGGCATTCATTCCCGGCACATTGTATAGAGTGCAAATTGCCTTACTAAGAGGGGTGGGTTCCTCTATGTTTCTTTACAATCTGAAAGAATATTATCGCCACCTTAAAATCGAAAATGAGGGAGAGTTTAAAAGGTACACCATTGGAGAATACAACTCTTTTGATGAAGCTGATAAATTAAAGGAATTGCTCAGAAAAAGAGGGTATGCGGATGCCTTTGTGGTCACTTATCGCGATGGCCAAAGGGTTAAGTAATTGAGGCATTTGTTGAAAAAGCTTAAATTAGCCTCCGAAATTGCGGAATCCTCCCTTTTTAATGCGAATCGGCCCTTTTTTTCTTCTTTTTTCCCTCCCTATATTCCTTTTTTCTCAGGTGCCCTTAGGTAATGCCTATGGTTTTTTGAAATCAGAAGATTATCCTAATGCGATTCTTGCCTTTAAGGAAATCATCAAAACGGATTCAAATTCGGTGGATGCTATGCGCGGGCTTGCAGAATCATTTTTTGCAAATGGTAATTTCGACATGGCGGCGATATGGCTTAAAAAAGTTGAGACCCATAGCGGTTTTGACGCTCTATTGAAAAATAAGCAAGCCAAATCGCTCATGTATTATCGGAACTATGGCGAGGCCAAAAGGATTTTTAAAGAATTGGTAAATCGAGAACCCGGAAATCAGGAATGGATTTTTTGGTCACGCATTTGCGATAGCCTCAGAATGGGAAATAAGTTTGGAAATGCAAAACCTGAAATTGCGATTCTCACAATGAATTCCTTAGACAATGAAGGGGGAGCGGTGATTTACCAGGGCAATAAACTTTTGTATTCTACCCGATCGCAAGGCGGAATTGGTTTATTCCATTCTGATATGGAGGATAGAGGCATCGACCGTGCATTTTATGCACCAAGAACCATTGCCACTCATAAACCGGGAATGGCAGAATGTTTCCCCTCTATCATGCAACCTTTGGGTGAAATTTGGTTTACCCGTATTCCGGTTTCAGGCGCGGGCTTGCCTGCAGTTGCAGAAGGTAAGGGAAGTGGAATTTTTTCTGCCGTGCCAAATGGAGGGGTTTGGGCAAATGTGCAGGGCTTTCCTTTTAATTCTCCTTCCTATAATGTTCGCCATCCTGCATGTGGTCCTGACGGTGCATATCTCGTTTTTGCATCTGATATGCCGGGTGGTTTTGGCGGCTACGATTTATGGATTTCACGTTTCAATGGAACCTGGCAAAAGCCTGAAAATCTTGGGCCTGAAATCAATACGAGCGGAAATGAACTTACTCCGAATTTGAGTACCGATGGACATCACTTATATTTTTCATCAGACGGCCACGGGGGCCTGGGCAACCTAGATATATATTCCTCTATTCAAAAAGATGAAACGTGGGATGAGGTAACCCCACTACCTTTTCCCATAAATTCAAAATTCAATGATTTTTCATTCCTGGCTGAATCAAATGCCCAAACCGGTTTCTTTGTTTCTGACCGGCCGGGAGGCTATGGAAAAGACGATCTCTTTATTTTTGATATGCACGCACTTAAAGAAAATTGTGAATTTCAAAAGTCGAATCAGGTTTGTTTGCAACTCGATGAAATCGGTATCGAGAATGAAGGATTGGATAATTTTCATTTTACCTGGGATTTTGGTGACGGATTTCCCCAAACCGGAAAAACGATTTCCTATTGTTTTCCCAAACCGGGTTATTATCCTGTTACCTTAACTATGACCGAGTATTATGAAGAACTACCCATTCAAACCGTAAAGCGAAAAATGATTTTCGCAGGGCCGAAAGAATCAGCATGGATTGAATGTCCGGATTTTTTGAGTTTACATTCTGAATTCCTTTTTGACGGAGGCCTTTCCCACCTCGGGGATGCTGAAATGGTTTCATGGTCCTGGGATTTTGGGGATGGGGCCTTGAGTCAAGGTAAAAAGGTAAACCATACCTTCAAAAGACCGGGAAATTATGATATCACCTTACGGGTTGCAGGCTTGGATAATGTCAATAAACGCATAATTACGGCTTGTGTTATGAAAAAAGT
>JAYSVQ010000078.1:0-2573 GCA_043718485.1 Bacteroidota bacterium | reverse complement strand
GAATTGTACGGAAAGTACAAAGCAAAATTGCCGCTTAACTTGATTAATGATGCCAAGGTAAAAAACGCAAAATTAATTCTGGTTACCGCCATCACGCCAACCCCTGCCGGAGAGGGAAAAACAACAACTTCGATTGGCTTAACCGAAGGCTTAAATAAGTTGGGCAAAAAAACGACAGTGGTTTTGCGCGAACCCTCACTCGGCCCTGTTTTCGGGGTAAAGGGAGGTGCAGCAGGGGGTGGTTATTCTCAGGTTGTGCCTATGGAGGACATCAATCTTCATTTTACAGGCGATTTTTCTGCGGTTGAGAAATCAAACAACCTCCTTTCCGCATTAATCGATAATAATCTTCAGAAAAAAGATGGACTCGGTCTCGACCCAAGAACCATTTCATGGAAGCGTGTGATGGACATGAATGACCGTGCGCTTAGAAATATTATTATTGGTTTGGGTGGGAAAGCCGGCGGCATTCCTCGGGAAGATGGATTTAATATTACCGCAGCCTCTGAGATTATGGCCATTCTTTGTTTGGCCAAAGATTTAACAGACCTGAAAACCAAAATCGGAAATATTTACGTGGGCGATACTTTTGACGGTCGCGCGATTTATGCCCGCGATTTAAATGCACAAGGTGCAATGACCCTATTATTGAAGGATGCTATTAAGGCGAATTTGGTGCAAACGCTGGAAGGAAATCCTGCCATCATTCATGGAGGGCCATTTGCCAATATTGCCCAAGGCACCAATACCGTGATTGCAACCATGACGGGAATGTCGCTTTCTGATTATGTTGTAACCGAAGCGGGATTTGGAGCCGACCTCGGCGCTGAAAAATTTCTCGACATCAAGTGTGGGTATTCAGGTCTTAGTCCCCATGCCGTTGTATTGGTAGCAACCATTCGGGCGCTCAAATATCACGGCGGACAAGATTTAAAGGAATTGAAAACGCCAAACCCTGAGGCATTGAAAAAAGGCATTGTGAATTTGGAGAAACACCTTGAGAATATTAAAACGTATGGCCTTCCTGCTGTTGTTTCCATTAATAGGTTCAGTTCAGATTCAGAAGAGGAAATTCAAATTCTGATGAAGCGTTGCAAGGAATTGGGCGCAAGAGTTGCACTCGCCGAAGGTTGGGAAAAAGGGGGAGAAGGAACCCGTGAACTTGCCGCACAGGTGATTGAAGCAGCTGAAGGATGTAAAGGCAGATATGTACCGGTTTATGATTGGAATAGTAGTGTGGAAGAAAAAGTGGAAGCAGTCGCAAAGAAAATCTACGGAGCAAAATCAGTTGTTTTTACGCCGGCAGCTAAAACCGCAATCAAAAGAATTCAACGGTTGAATCTGGAAAAATTGCCCATTTGCATGGCAAAAACACAGAATTCCCTTTCCGATAATCCGAAATTGTTGGGCCGACCCGAGGGTTTTGAACTCACGGTACGTGACATAGAGATTGCTGCAGGCGCAGGTTTTATTATTCCCATTACTGGTGAAATGTTAAGAATGCCCGGCCTTCCTTCCATTCCCGCTGCTGATTTAATGGATATCGATGGAGAAGGAAGAATCACAGGACTCAGTTAATTCGACGTATCGAATTTCAGGGCTTTTTACCTATCCGATAAAATCGCTTGGGGGAATTTCATTGTCAAAGACGTTGGTAAACCCGCAAGGTTTGGATTTGGACAGAAGATATATGATTACCGATGCAAACGGAAAGTTCCTTACCCGAAGGGCCTATCCGCAGTTCTCTTTTTTAGAAGTTGATTTTTCAGACGAGAAAATAAAAGTTACAAATCGGAAAAAGGAAAATGAATCTTTTCACTTTTTTCTTGAAGTACAAAATCGGAAAATAGAAGTGGATATTTGGGGAAATTCGGTTCAGGCATGGACGGTTTCAGATGAGGCCGATACTTTTTTTTCTGATTTTCTGGGCTTCAACGCTCACCTCGTTAAAATGGGAGAAGGTTCCATTCGAAGCGTAAAAGACCCCAATTATCTTGACCACCAAACCGGCTTTGCAGATGGATATCCGGTTTTGGTGATTTCTGAGGCTTCCCTCAGGGATTTGAATGCCAGATTGGATGTTCCCATTCCTATGGACCGGTTTAGACCCAATGTCGTGGTTGAAGGTTGCCGCGCTTTTGAAGAAGATGAAAATCGGTTTTTGGAAAGTCAATTCGTAAAATTGAAAATGGTAAAACCCTGCAGCCGTTGCATTATGGTCAATGTCGATTCCCAAAATGCGGTGGTAGGAAAGGAGCCCTTACAGACCCTTTCTGTTTACCGAAACCAAAACCATAAGGTGAATTTTGGTCAAAATGCAATCGTTATCGAGCCCGGAGGGCTTGAATTGGGCGAAGAAATTCACTTTGCTTGATTCTCATCACTTTGTTTCATGATTTTTTGCCAGAAAAAAGTAAATTCGTGCTCTTCAAAATAAACTATGCGATACACTATTTTTCTCTCGTTGCTCATTTGTGTTTTGTTGACCGCATGCGGCTCCTCAAAAAAATCATTCACAAATCCCGATGATTACTTGAATTTTATTGATTCAAAAATTAAAAATCTTGAATTTG
>JAYSVQ010000077.1:0-2575 GCA_043718485.1 Bacteroidota bacterium | reverse complement strand
TAGATTAGCCTATTTGTATGTATTGTTAAAAACGTGCAAAGTTATCGATTTCAAATTAACCGTAAAAATTGAAGGGGCTAAAATAGGGGTTTATTCTGCTAATTCGCATTCTTTTAGCCGAATTTTGTGCTCCTTTTATTTTTAGTTGAGGCATTTTATAATCAATAAACGGGGTTTTAACCCTTGAAAGAATGAATTTGTTTAAAAATGCCCTTGAAGGAATGCCTAAAGCCATGAAAATCCCTTTTTGTCTAATATTGAATTTCCTACTCAAGGCAATATTAGAATCGGAAAATTGAGGCATTATTGTGCAAATTGAATCGGACCGGGCTTGAAACGAGGGCTTGCTTCCATTATTATGAGCTAGCCATGAAATTGGCTCATTATTTTTCCACTTCTCCTCTCAATACCAACACTTGACGATGTCCCTCAATGTTCAGGTAAACACTATTTCCATTGCTTACTTTTCCTTCTTTTCCACTTGTATTCATCACGAGTTTTATACTTCCCGATTGATTCGGAGCAAGGGTGTCGTGGGTATATTCGGGTGAGGTACAATAACAGCCCGGCACAACATCTGAGATAAAAAGGGGCGCCTCACCTACATTGGTAAAGGAAAAGGTATGTTGAATGATGGAACCGGCTTTGACCTTCCCAAAATCGTATTCAACTTCAGGAAAATTGACTTTTGAAAGGGGGATATTTGGGTCTGGCAATCGAGGCATTTTGCGGTTGCAGGCCAAACTAATGAAAGTGAATAGAACCAAAAGGCTCAACCGCAGAATCTGGATTTCTTTCCTTTTCGGTCTGAAAGGCGATTCTACCCTTCTCATGACATTGAAATCAGAGGTTAGAAATGATTTCTTTTGTAAACCCGGAATTGGAATTGGGTCCGCCTAAATCTCCGGTGCAGCATTTTTTATTTGCCAGGGTTTTAAATAATGCCTTCTCGATTTTGTCTGCAACCTCATGTTGCGAAAGATGTCTTAACATCATTACCCCAGAAAGAAGCAGGGCTGTGGGATTTGCTTTGTCTTGACCTGCAATGTCAGGGGCTGAACCGTGAACGGCTTCAAAAATAGCCTCATTGAGGCCAATGTTTGCGCCCGGCGCAATGCCTAAACCGCCAACCAGACCCGCCGCTAAATCAGATAATATATCGCCAAACAAATTTGTGGTAACCACCACATCATAGGCCGCAGGATATTTTACTAACTGCATGCACATGTTGTCGATAATCTTATCGTCGCTTTCTATATCAGGATATTGCGCAGCAATTTCGCGTGCGATTTCAAGAAAAAACCCGGATGATAATTTGAGAATGTTAGCCTTGTGAACGATGGTAACTTTTTTGCGTTTGTGCTTTCTGGCATACTCAAACGCAGCATGCACGATGCGCTCAGAGCCCTTACGGGTTACCCGAGCAATGGAATCACCGATTTGATTGGCAGCATCAAAAACCTCCAAGCCGCAGTACAATCCTTCGGTATTTTCCCTGAAAATAACTAAGTCAACATCTTTAAAAGGCGTTTCAATTCCGATGATTGATTTTGCCGGCCTGATGTTAGCATACAAATCAAATTTCTGCCGCAAGCCTACATTAATAGATCGAAAACCTTTGCCGATAGGGGTGGAGGCTGGGCCTTTTAAAGCGACCTTGTTTTTGGAAATACTTTCTAATAAAGACTGTGGAAGCAGTTCACCATGTTTGGCAAGGGCTACCTCGCCGGCATCATGTTCATCCCATTCCACCTTTGCGCCTGCGGCAGCAAAAATGTCTTTTACAGATTTCGAAATTTCAGGTCCAATCCCATCCCCAGGGATCAGCGTTACTCTTGCCATTGATTTGAATTATCGGGTCTTTGATATTGGTTTCTGGTTTGGGGTTTTCTGGGTACTGAGTACTCAATTAAACCCCTTCCGGTTTTATTTAAAACACCCGATTCCTTGAACTCAAGGTAAAGGCTGTCAAGAATTCCATTTAAAAAATTAGAGCTTTTCGGCGTGCTGAATTTCTTGGCGATTTCCAGGTATTCATTAATGGTAACCTTAACCGGAATTTCCTCAAAATTTAGAATTTCGCAGAGCGCCATGTGCAACAGAATTCGGTCAACAACGGCAATTCTGTCAAGTTCCCAATTGGCAGCCTTTCTTTGAATATGCTGATCGTAGGGTTCTTTATTATTAAAACTCTCGAAATAGAGTGCCAATAGAAATTGTGAATCACCATGATCGCCACGCTTGCGTTCGTGTTTCCGAATCGTTTCGAGGTACTCTTTGAGCATCAAATCAAAGGTTTCTGTTGGGTCACCTTCGGTGAGTAAATTCGCATACAACGCCTGCAGCACCCGAATTCGGATCATTCGACGGTTTACGTAATTGTTGGCGGGGTTATTTTCCATACCGATTTTGAAAGAACTTTATGTAGAAAGAACAATAATAACTAAGCAATTCGTCAAACTTACAAATGAAGATGCAGTTTTCCCACTTCATTAATCCTTTTTTGGGCTAATTCTATGGCTGCCAAGGCAGTTGTAATGTTTTTTTCTTCTGCGTATTGGTAAACGTTTAAAAT
>JAYSVQ010000076.1:0-7572 GCA_043718485.1 Bacteroidota bacterium | reverse complement strand
GCGGCTTTCACTTTATTTAGGACAATCAACGAAATTTATCAAATGCAGGGGTGTCGCGCTGAATACGGAAAGCGCTGTGGGTCCAAATCAATTTTTTCATTTCTGGATTGAATTGAACGGCTTTCTCTAAATTCTGAACCGCTTTACCGGTTAGGCCGCGAACGGAATAAATAATTCCCAAGTTATAATAGGCTTCAGCAATGCTTGGGTCTTTTTCAATTGCAGCATTAAAATCAGCCTCAGCTTCGGTTAGGCGGTAGGTTTTCATTTTGGTAACGCCACGGTTGTTATAATTGGTGGCGGTTGGATCAGCCCCTTCGAGCAGGTCTGCATATTCTTTCAATGCTCCGGAGAGGTAACCTACTTTATCCATCATTACGGCACGATTCAGAAACAAACTGCGGTTGTCTGGAAAGCGGTTTACATAATCGTTATAGGATTCAAGCATGGTCATACGCTCCTCTAATCCATAACTATCTGCAAAACGTGTCTTATAGGCCAAACCGGCTAAAGCATACTGTAAATTGTTTTTGTCGAGCGCGATTGCTTGATCTATATCTGATAAAGCGGCACGGAAATCACTCTTGCCAAAATTGTAGGTTGAGCGCATGGCAAAAAGATTTGCTTTCTTGTTGTTGCCAATCAAGATATCAAGCACTTTCAACCCCGGTTTTACATCTCCACTGCGGTATCTTGAAACCGTCATAGTTTTTGAGGCTACGTTAAATAATTCGTCGCTAATGACGGGCATTTGAGACGGATAATTTTCAACCCACATTTTGTCTTTTACATAGTCAAAATTGAAGGTTACAAAAGTGTGTCGTGTATTTACAATAACCTCGTCAACGAGTTTTTTCCAAAATCCTAATTTTCTGAGTTCTGCTTCTTTTTCGTCTGCGGTACCGCCTGCATTTGCAATGGCTAATGTGGCAGATTGTTCCTGAGGATTCAAAGCAGAAGTTTTAGTTAAAAGGATGAAACGACTCCAATCCTCGCCTTTACCTTGTGCAGAAATATTTACGGTTGGGCCATTTAGGGCAACTTTTAAGTCTTCAGCGACTGCAGTCGCTCTTTTGTCAGATAATTTTTGGTTGTAGTCTAATTTACCTCCAAGAGAGGCAAAACCTTCGATATTAATAGAGGTTACAGAAAAACCTTTGGTTTCGTATTTTTTGATGTAATCCTGAATGGCAGAAGACAATAATTTTTTATCGAACTGAGTAGAGTTTTCGGGAAAAATTAAATCCAACGTACCAGTGAAACCTCTATAGCGGTAGGTTTCATCTTCAATTTTCACATCTGGCATTTCGACTAAAGATTGTCCACCTGCATTTTCCCAAGGTTGCCAAGTACAGCATTGGGGTTCAGCTGGGCCAAGTGGTACTTCTACACTATTGCAAAATTCTTTTTTGATTTTGCCCTTCTTATATTTTACTACCGAAAACTTCAAAATGATTTGTTTTCCGTTTACGCCTTCCGGTGCAGGAATTTGATACAACATGAAAGGGTCTTTGTGCGCATTCCAATAATCATGATCAACTATGAGGGTACCAATGTCACCTGCATTTGGATTTTCAAGGCCTGCTAAATGCTCAGCAGATTTATAGGATGCAGTTACGTGGATGGCAACCCCTTTCACCAAATACTTTTCGTATTCAAGGTCAGAACCTAAACGAAAATTGAGGTTCCCGTCTTTGATCTCCCATTGGCCGGGCTCAAGAAAGAAGTAACCAAAATCTGAATTATCGTATTGTGCAACGATCAACTCACCTGTTTTTGCATTTCCGGCGATGAGGGCATTGACCTCTTCGGTGAAAGTTTCGCAGGTATTCGTGACTTTTTCACCGTTATACTTCGTTTTATTGATAACGCCCTCAGGCGTACAAGCCGCCAAAAGAAGAACAAATGCCACATAAAGGCCTATTCCTCTTCCTGAGGTTGCAGAAAGTTTGGTGTTTGATTTTTTCATTCCGTTGAAAAATAATGGATTAGTGTCTGTCAATGCAGATTTCTGGGTGCACAAATGTAAAAACTTTCCAATTTAACAAACAATCAAAAGACCGAATTTTTAGACACAGTAAATTGTGAAAAAGCGGAAATTCAGGCAAAAGTCCTTTTTCTAAGGGTATTGTATTCCCCATCCTTCGGTTTATTTTCGCATAATCAAAGCCATGAAAGGAATAGGAAATAAGTTGAAAAGTGGCCAATTTGGCTTAAAATCGAGTATTTTCTCTGAAATGACCGCACTCGCCCTTAGCCATTCGTCACTGAATTTAGGGCAGGGTTTCCCCGATTTTAGTCCCGATGCTGAAATATTTGAAGCTGTGAATAAAGCGATGAAGGGTGGGGCGAACCAATATGCTCCTTTTCATGGAAGCGTAGCCCTTAGAGAGCAGATCTCATTATTAGCGAAAAGGCTCTATTCTGCTGATTATGACCCCAATACTGAAATTACCGTGACCTCAGGTGGAACTGAGGGCTTATTTTGCGCCTTGGCAGCCTCCTTAAAAGAAGGGGATGAGGCCATTTTTTTCGAACCTGCTTATGATTCTTATGTGCCTGTAATTGAATTGTTTGGCGCAAAACCTGTACCTATAAAACTTCAATTTCCAAGCTATTCCATTGATTGGGACCATGTAAAGAAGGCGGTAAATGCCCGAACAAGGGTCATAATCCTGAATTCACCTCAAAATCCTACAGGCTCGGTTCTCTCAGCTCAAGACATGGAGCAACTTAGTCGAATCGTGAAATCAAATAATATTGTCGTCATAAGTGATGAGGTATATGAACACATCCTATTCGACGGGCTGGAACATCAAAGTGTGGCACGATACCCTGAGTTAGCCGGTAGGGCATTTATCATTTCATCATTCGGTAAAAGCTTTCATGTTACAGGCTGGAAGGTTGGCTATTGTCTGGCCCCGGTTGAATACACTTCTGCTTTTCGGGCGGTGCACCAATACAATGTTTTTTGCACGGCCCATCCTTTCCAAGTCGCGTTTGCCGGAATCATGAAAAATGAAGATGCGTTCTCTTCCCTTGCTTCATTTTATCAAACCAAAAGAGATTTCTTTCTCAAAGCCATAGCGGGTTCTGGATTTAAACCCCTGGCTTGTTCGGGCACTTATTTTCAATTGTTATCTTATAAAGGTTTGTCTGATGAATCAGATATTCAATTCGCAAAACGATTAACAATAGAAAAGGGAATTACCGCGATTCCCATTTCCGGTTTTTATTCAGACAATGAAGACAATCAAGTGCTGCGTTTTTGTTTTGCCAAAAAAGAGGAGACCCTAAGCAAGGCGGGTGAAATAATTAAAAATATTAAATAAAATCAGATTTAATTTACCAACTCGGCTTTCCGTCGTTTTCAGGTTTTGTTTTCGCCGATTTATGTAATTGTTGGATAAACTGCTTTTCATTATCCTTCATTCCCTCTAAAATCATCTTGGCTTGTTCAGGACTGATTTCTCTATATTCCTGTTTTTCACCCTTACCTTCTTTAGGATTTGCTTTAGGGTCTTGCTTTTGTTGCTGCTGCTTTTGGTCTTGTTTCTGTTCTTGTTCCTGCTCCTGTTCTTGCTGTTCCTGCTGCTGCTCTTGTTGTTGCTGTAATTTTTTAAGTAATTCTAAATTATAGCGCGCCAACTCATTATCGGGATTTCGACGCAAGGCTTCTTTGAAAGCTTCCATAGCAGGCATTGCACCGTCTTTATCTTTTACTCTGATTACGCCTGCATTATTTAAAGCGTAAGAACCAATTACCGGGAAATGCTTATCGGTTGCTCTGCCATAGGCCTCTAATGCTTGCTGGGTTGAATCGATTGCCAATCGACACTGGCCTATGTTGTACCAGATTTCAGGACTTTTATCGCCATGAAATTCTATTGCTTTTTGAAGCGCGATTTCGGCTTCTGCAAATTTTCCTTGTTCAAAAAATTGACGTGCTTCTCCAATATATGCCGGAGGGCCAAATAGGGAAAGGGTGAGCAGTACAATTTTGAAGCGAAACATGATGGCGTAAAATTACAAAATCTCTTTCAAATCTATTAACTGGCGTTTCTTTTAAATGGCATTAACCACATGGAGATGGCTAACATTAAAATGGCCGGAAGCAAAAACCATTGAAAACGATTGTTATTCACCTGTTCTGTGCGAGTATCCATCAATGCTGCCGATTGTAATTTTACTTGTTCGGTCACCGGCTTTAGGTCTTTTATTTGTTGGTCAATGGGTTGATACAGGGTTCCAAATTCATCGGCCAGTGCTTTCAGGCTTTCATCTTCAAGTTTTGAAATAGCTGAGGTTCCGTCCGGATTTTGTTTATATCCATTTTTTTTACCGTACACCAAATTTGGAACCATAGCGCCAGTGGGTGTTCCGATACCAACACAATACAATTGAATATTTGCCTCTTTTAACCGGTCAACCACACTTTGGTATTCCTCACCGAAATTTTCCCCGTCACTGATTAAAACTATTGCCCGGCTCACTTTGCCTTGGGCTTTTTCTACTTCATCAAATCTTTCAAATGCGCGGAGCAGGGCTACTCTGAAATCGGTTCCGGTGTTTGCAAATTGGTCGCTTTTCACCAAATCAATAAACATGAGGAGCAAACTCACATCATTGGTGAGTGGGGCTTGCACATAGGCATGAGAGGTAAAAACGATTAATCCCATTTTATCCCCCTTCAACTCTTGCACCATCCTTTTTAAATCTTGTTTGGCCTTTTCAAGACGGGAAGGTTTAAGGTCCTCAGCATTCATGGAGGCAGAAACATCGAGCAGAAAATATATTTCTCTGCCCAGCACATTTACCTTTTGTTCTCTTCTTCCCCAATAGGGTCCCAACAATGCGACGCCTAAAAAGCCGGTTCCCAGCCCTCGCAATATTAATTTCACCCAAGGTAAATGAAAGGTGAATTCATTTTTTCTAAACCATGCGAGCAAATGCTGGTTGGCACGACCAAAAATGATGACCAATGCGATTAACACAATCAAGAGTAGAATCATCCACCAGCCGTATTCAGGAAAAGCAAAACGCATGCTGCAAATTTATTGAGAGTTTGGCATTCAACCAAAAGGGCAGGGGAAAGGGTTATCCCTGAAAATATTCGTGCTTTTTTGGATTACCAAAAAGGGATCGCGAGTGTGTGCAGCCGAGTCTGAAATGTTCCCTTTTCAGGATAGTGAATGGATAAAAGGAGGAAAAGCCAAGTCTGATTTGCTATGAACCAAATTTCATCGTTTCAGGATAAAAGGTTACTTCGCCGGAAGTAATATCGTGCGTTCCACCCGCAATACCAATTTGGCCGGATTCAATTAATTCTTTCAAAATCGGACTGCGTTCCATTATTGATTTAACGGTTCGCTTAACATTAATTGTTGCCACATTTTCTACGAATAGAGAATTGCTTGAATTGCGATTTTCTTTGGTTTGCGTTTCATCGTCAACTGCGGGTCTTATTTTTGTTAGCAATGCGGTTAAGTTGCCCATTTCCACATGGTCACAAGCCCCTTTTACGGCACCGCATTTGGTGTGTCCTAATACCACAATAATTTTTGCCCCTGCAACTTTACACCCAAATTCCATACTGCCTAAAATGTCTTCATTAAGAATGTTTCCCGCAATTCGGATACTGAAAACATCTCCCAGCCCCTGATCAAAAATCAATTCGGCAGAAGTTCGGCTGTCAATACAGCTAAGAATTACAGCAAAGGGGTGTTGCCCGTCTGAGGTTTCGTTTGCCTGTTGCAACAGATTACGGTTGACCTTTAGGTTGTTTACAAACCTATTGTTGCCCTCTTTCAATAATTGTAACGCCATTTTAGGCGTAATGGCTGTTTGCATTTCTCTTGTTAGTGTTTTCATTTTTATTGTTTTTATAAATGTTTTGATTGATTAGGAATTTAGCGGTTCTATAAATTTTATTTTTTCAAGAATGATGTTTTTGGTTTTGGCGTTCACTTCATATTCTTTGATTAGTTCAACTACATCGTAGGCAATAGAATTTGAGTTGGAGCAATCAATAATCACTTTTGAGTTTGCAGGAATGCTGTCTAACGCTTTTACCACACTTGCTTTATTGAAAAACGAGACTTCTTCTGCTAAGACGAGATGATAAATTTTTTGATCGTTTTCTGTAGTAATTATTTCTTTCATGTGATGCGAGTTGCGATAACTATGAAGCAAGGCATAAAAACCGCCAACAATCATTCCGGCAATAATTCCTTTGAGCAAGTCAGTTGCTAAAATTGCCACAATTGTAACGGTAAAAGGCACGAATTGCTCCCAACCTAATTTATACATTTTACTGAAAAGTGAGGGCCTTGCTAATTTGTAGCCCACTACGAGAAGAATGGTTGCGAGTGTTGCCAGGGGTATCATGTTTAATAGACTTGCGATGAAGATAGCACTAAGCAACAAGAACAATCCGTGAAGGATGGCAGACATTTTTGTTCTTCCGCCAAAAGTGATGTTTGCTGAGCTACGAACAATAACCTGTGTAACTGGCAAACCTCCGATTAAGCCTGAAATTACATTGCCTAAACCCTGAGCTTTTAATTCGCGGTTTGTGGGTGTAATTCCTTTGTTGGGGTCCATTTTATCGGTGGCTTCAACACAAAGTAGGGTTTCCAAACTAGCGACTATTGCTAATACGACAGCAATTTTCCAAACTTCAATGTTTGTTATTGCCGAAAAATCGGGGAAAGTAAACTGGCTGAAAAAGCCTGCCATGTTTTCCGGAACCGGAATTCTCACTACCTGGTCGGGTGCCAAACTAAAATCGAGAATGCCGTTTTGATAAAAGTAATTCATTACAATGCCAAGAACTACCACAACGAGCGGACCGTTTATCATTCCGAATATTTTGTGCTTCTTCGTTAATACAGTATCCCAAAGAATAAGTATGCCCAATGAAATTGCTGCTATTAGTAAGGCACCCGGAGTTACAAAGTCAAAGGCTTTGAAAATCTCCGAGAAAGTATTTTGTCCGTCTGCCTGAAAAAATTCATCATCACCAAAAGCATCTTTGTCCCAACCTAAAGCGTGTGGTATTTGTTTTAAGATTATTAAAAGCCCGATGCCTGTAAGCATACCTTTAATAACCGAAGAAGGAAAGAAGTAGGCAATGAAACCAGCTTTTGCATATCCCAAAATGAGTTGGATAATTCCGGCTAATACAACCGCCATTAAAAAGGCTTCCCAGGAACCTCCAAGCGTTGCGATTGAAGTTAAAACGATTACAGCTAACCCAGCCGCTGGCCCACTTACCCCTAAAGGTGAGCCACTGGCAACACCTACTACAATCCCCCCTACAATACCAGCAATAATTCCCGCAAAGAGCGGTGCCCCTGAAGCGAGGGCAATACCTAAACATAGGGGCACTGCCACAAAAAAAACGACAATACTTGCCGGTATGTCGTGCTTTAATTCTTTGAACATGGTTTGTTTTTTTAGTTACAGGGCAAAGATAGGAATAGTTTTGAAAAAGATAGTAAAACTATTATAAATAGTCGTAATATTATTTTGCTTAGCTTTGACCCTTCTTGAAGAGACCATAAAGCATTG
>JAYSVQ010000075.1:0-7581 GCA_043718485.1 Bacteroidota bacterium | reverse complement strand
TTGTATTGGAATATGTGCCAACAATTGGCCCACCATACGGTGAATGGTTGCAACTTAAGAATAGGGGATATTTGCGCTTCAGGAACGATTTCAGGCCCAAGTGAAGATTCGTATGGCTCAATGCTTGAACTTTCGTGGCGTGGCACCAAGCCCATTCAAATGGTAGATGGGAGCGAGCGAAAGTTTTTACTCGATGGTGACACGGTTACCCTCAAAGGGTATTGTGAAAACAAGGACCTGCGAATCGGATTTGGCGAAGTTTCGGGCACAATTTTGCCAGCCCATCCTACGGATGGTAAATAAAATGCGATGACACCGATAGAAATTCTATCGGTGCCTGCATTTTTACCTAAGATGGGGTTTAACCTCAGGCAATACTTAAAAGTTGGAAATTACTCGAGTTCAAGTATCCAAATAATGACGGGCCTGACCTCAGCCATGGCCTCTTCATCATTTATTACAGTCTCGATTTCGGTTTTGTGCGCTGCAACCATTTCAGGGGTTGCTTCTGCAGGGCTGTTAATTGTACCAAGCCACAGCAGAATGGCAGTAAATACTACATTCATTTTCCGCTCCTTTGATTAAAAGTGATTAAATTGATAAGTGCAAGGCTATTTTAAGTACTTAAATCAGGAATGTCAAGTTTTTTATTCGAATAATTTCAGACTGTGGATAATTCGAATAAATAAAAGGGTTTCTTTATTTCACTGATACTCACAAGAGAAGCGATGGATGATTTACGGGAACTCATTTCGGTACTAAGCAGAAAGCGGGTAAAACGAATTACATTAATTAACAAACGAAAAGGGCAGCCTTCTTTGTACCGTGCATTGTATGAAGGAATAAAAACCGGTGAATTTGTGAACGACACCGATGCTGCAAAGGCGCTTTTGGGTGTGGGTTCAGACGCAAAATCATACTTGATGTTAAAAAACCGGTTGCGCCATCGATTGATTAACCAGTTATTTTTTCTTGATTTAAAGGAGTCTGATTATTCTCGTGCGGCATTGATTTGTAACCGCGATTTTTTTGCTGGGAAATTTTTGGTGATGAATGGCTCCTTGAAGCAGGGGGGGAAATTGATAAAGGTGGCTTTGAATAAGGCTTTAAAGATTCACTTGCATGATATTTCGGTGCAATGTTTAAAGGTGCTTAAATATATTTCATCTTTCAATGGTCAGGCAAAATTATTTGAATCGTATAGTGAATTGTTACGCACCGAAAAAGTGCTGTTTGATGCAGAATTGGAAATCGAGGACTTGTATCAAAAAGTAACCTTGATTTTATTGAAGTCTGCCTACCATAGCGCAGAAAATGTTTCTTTTGCCGAGCAGAGTTATTTGCAAGCTTCGGAAATTCTGGAAAAGCATTTTAGTCCCGAGGGACAGATGCACGTTTATCGTTTACAATTGTATTTTCTATTTCTTAAGCGAGATTTCGATGGAATTATTTGGGTGGCGAGTCGTGCTCAAGATTTTATTAGGAATCACCCCTCGATTTATACCTTACTCAGAATTGGGGAATTTGCGCTGCATAAAATGGAGGCTGCGCTGTATTTGGGGGATTTTGAACGAGGCAAAGCCATTGGTGTAGAATGCGAGGCTTTGTTCAGAAAAGGGAGTGTAAATTGGTTTATTTACAAAGAATTTTTGTTCCTTTTTCTATTGCGCACCGGTCGCCTGGAAGAGGGCTGGAGTTTGTATGAAGAGGTAAAAGAAATTGGCTCTATTCGTTTTTTCAAACAAGACGAATTGAGGGCTGAAAAGTGGATTATCTTTAATGCTTATCTTCAGTTTCTTTCGCCCAAAAAAGAAATTGATACAGGCAAGGGTAAAAAATTTATTCTTTCTAAATTTTTGAATGAGGTTCCCAATTATTCAAAAGACCGAAAGGGATTAAACGTGGCTGTACTCAGCCTGCAATATTTAATTTTGTTAAAAGCCGGAAAGTATGATGAAATTACCCGGCTCTCAGAATATATTCGACTGTACATTTCCCGCTATTTAAAAGAACCATCGTGCCGGCGAAGTGCGCTTTTTTTAAAAATGCTTTTGACTTTGGAAAAGAAATCATTTAATGCCGAGCAAACCTCAAAAAGCGTTAAAAAGTATTTGAATGAATTGTCTGATTCATCACAATCTGTGATGATCGGCGAGGATGCATTTATGGAAATGGTTCCTTTTCAGCAATTGTGGCTTTTGGTTGAAAAGTCACTCCTGGAGACAAAATAAAGCTGTTTTTATTCGCTTTTGCCCTTTTTTTGGCTTTTCCTTTTTCTGATTCCAACACTCAAGGCCGAAAGTCCAACCAAAGAAAGCAGACCCAAAAAACCAAATTTTCCGGGATGTACGCGCCAGCTCACTTTATCAGATGCGAGCTCCATTCTATCTTTATAAAAGCCATCTAATATTCCAGTTTTCACGATCATATTCTCGAGGTTTTCGCCCTCAACCAGAATGGGTAAATATTCAAGTTGTAATGAATCGTATTGTTGCTCGGCAGGTTTGAAGTAATAAAATTTGAGCGGCCCTAAATTAAATTCACCGGCACGGGTTGGAACAAAAACAAAGGTGAATTCTTTTTCACCATACAGCGAACTTTCGCTTTTGTGAATAGTGTAATCGCTGGCTACATCGTAGGACTGAAATGAACTTTCTTTTCTTAGGGTTGGCGGTGGAACAAGGGTAATGTTTCCGTTGCCTTTTATATTGACTTTAAGTTCAAGGGGCTCGCCCGTTTTTATTTTTTCGTGAGAAATTTTTGCATCCATTGTAAATTTTCCAACTGAGCCTGCATTCTCTAATATTGTGGTTGGTAAGGCCTTTACTTTAAGCAGGCGATCAGCCGCTTTAATTTTAATGGGTTCATATTTGTTCCCCATTCCCATCATTCTATCAAATGGGTGCAAATTGGTAGCAACGTGCAGTTTTTTGCCTGACATCCAAATGTTTTTGAACCCGGTTACACCCGGATTTAGGGGAAACAAAATTGTCTTATACATGGTGTAAGCGATATACCTTTTACCGTTTACGACTACTTTATTTGTGGGTATTTCTCTAAACTCAATTATTTCTTCCCAAAAATCTTTGTTCTTTATTCGCTGTTGCATGTCGATAATATCGCGCACATCTACATTTACTTTTCCAAAATCTCTTTCGTTGATATACAACACAACCTCACCCGATACCTGCTCCCCGACATAGCATTCATTTTTATCAAGATTAATCGCCAGAAAGTAATCGGCATTCGTTTCCTGATATTGAATTTCATTTGGATTTGTTTGCCTTTGTTGGCCTCCAAAAAAACCAAATGGATTTTGGTTTTGTTGCTGTTGTGGTTTTTGTCCGCTTCCCTTAACCACCTCTACAGCCATTTCTGGAGAAACAAATCGTTGTCCGAGTGCTTCATAAACAAACGAGGGAATAGAAAACTTTCCAACTTTAGTGGGGAAATACTGTCTCGTAAAAGTGAAGGTGTTTACATTTTGCCCAAAGCCCATGCTCGTGTTTTGGCTGGTTGAAATGCCTCCTGCCTGAAAACTTTTTATTTCAGGAAAATTGGGATAATTAACCTGCCCAGAACCGCCTGAAATTTCAAGGTTTAATTGCAAAACCTGATCAGTTGAGATTTTATTTCCGTTTAAATAAACTCTTATTTTTTGTCCATAAAGGGCATTTCCGAATAGAGAGAAGAAAAGGAGAATAAGAGTTGATTTTTGTAAAATTCGGCTCATACTGAATGGGAATGCAGAAATGTAAGCTAACGAAGGGTTTGGCGCGATATTTTTCATGAACTTGCACAAAAATAAGGGCAAAAGGCTGGGTGGAAAAACACAAGATTGTAATAGCAGTAACCGGGGCAAGTGGCTCCCTTTATGCCAAGCGTTTATTTTATCATTTAGAAAAGCGTGATGATGTTGAAATAGGGGTGGTTTGGTCAAAAACGGCCCCAGAGGTTTGGGCTCATGAATTAAAGGAAGAGGCAAATCACTCCTTCACGACATGGGATCGAATGAATTTTAGGGCCCCATTTGCTTCTGGATCAGCTCGTTATGAGCACATGGTCATCGTTCCCTGTTCAATGGGCACCTTAGGCAGAATTGCGAATGGAATTTCAGATGACCTAATAACTCGTGCTGCCGATGTGATTCTAAAAGAGCGTCGCCGATTGATTTGTGTGGTTCGGGATAGCCCTTTTAGCGAAATCCATTTAGAAAATATGTTGAAAATTACCCGTGCAGGAGGCATAATTCTACCTGCGGCACCCTCATTTTATTCACACCCAACTTCTATCGAGGAGTTGTCAGATACCGTTGTGAATAGGGTTTTAGACTTGATTAATCTCCCGAATCAAGGTTATCGCTGGGGTGAAAAGGGTTAGTATTGACCTTGTCCACGTAAGATTTAATTGAGGTTTTTATTGCTGATTAAAGGGATTGCCTAAATTTATAGCTTAACACTGTAACATGAAATTTAATAAGGCCATTTTTTACCTTGCCTTTTTTATCATAGGTCTTGGGGCTTGTCGGTTTAAACCTGGCGATAAACCCAATTGGGATGTTGAGGTGCTTGCGCCTTTGCTAAAATCCAGCCTCTCTATTCAGGACATTGTAAATGATTCAAATTATGTAAGAGTAAATAGCGATAATTCCATTACTCTGGTTATTCGCGATACGCTCGTTAACTATTTGTTGAGTGATTACCTTGTCGTTCCAGACACAAGTTTAAGTTATACCGTAAGACTTGATTCGATTAGGCTAACCACCGATAGTATTATTACAAAGATTTCCATAATGGATATTGCCAGACAGGCAGGTTATGATGTCATCATCGGCGGTTTTCATGGATCAACAACACCCGTTAGCATTCCGGCTCAAGCTGGGGTGAGCAGTCCACCCACGCCTATAAATGCTTCCAGTTTATTTCAACAAGCTACATTGGTCAGCGGATTTATGGATGTGGAAATCACCAATTACCTACCGGCTGATGTTACAAATGCTCAATTCAGGTTGAAAAATATGGGTTTGTTTGGTAACACAAATACCATTGTTAATGCAACAATTGCATCCATTCCTAAAAATGCGATTACAGATACTACTTTTGACCTTGCGGGTCAAACGGTTGAAAGTTTAATGGAGGGGCAATTGGTTTCTTTGGATATTGCTACGATTCCGGTTGGCACTGCTATTGACACAAATGCACAATTTGTAAAGGTTAAAATTGAATTGAGGGAGCTAAGAGCCTCGAGTGCAACAGCCATTTTTCCTGAACAAACCGTAATTAACAATGTAACTAACGTGTATTACTTTTTTGGGGATGGAATACAAATAACACGAATGGGCATAGAAGAAGGGGGTTTAATTGTATCTGCGGTCAATACGATTCAAAATCCGATTGAGTTTTCATACACCCTTCCTAAGGCAAAACGATTTGGTCAACCGATTTCAATCACCACTTATTTGCCTGCTGCGGTTGGCTCAGTTTCTTCCACCGTTGACACGGTTGTTGATTTGATTGGTTGCACCGCAGACTTGCAACTCGATGGCGACAATGTAAATGTCTTTCCTCAGGCATTGGTTGGTAATTTAAAATATTCCGGGAATTTAGTTACGATGACCCTTCAAGACAGCATTCGCATTTATTATGCCTTGCAAGATATTGTTCCAAACTACATTGAAGGGTATTTAGGAAAAAGTGAACTCCCGTTTCAGGGTGGACAAAAACTTGATTTTTTCAATAGCATCAAATCCGGAACCCTCGATTTGGAAAACCCTAAACTCACCATTCATTTTACAAACTCTATTGGTGTAGATGGCGAAATTGAACTCAGAGAATTGAAAGGATATAATACCCGAACCGGAAATCAGGTATCGTTAACTGCAAGCGTTTTTGATGACCCTGTATTTATACCGGGTCCAAGATTACCCAACGTTGGGCAAACCGTTACCAACCGAATCGCGCTAAACCAAAACAACTCAAATGTGAGACAGTTTTTGGCAAATTTGCCAGATTCAATTGTGTATGATTTGAATATCATTGCCAACAAAAATGGAGTTCCTTCCTTGCTAAATAATTTTGCAACGGGTAATAGTAAAATATCAGCCATTATGGATATGGAAATTCCTGTACATGGAGTTGCAGATAACCTAACCTTAGAAACAGATTTGGCTTTGAATATTTCTGAGGCAAACCTCAATGCAAATATTACAGAGGGGGGATTCAACCTTTTCGTAGAGAATTTCTTTCCCTTTGATGCCACTTGTCAGATTTATTTTAAAGATGCAAATGGCTTGGTTCTTGATTCTTTATTTAAATCGACAGAAAACAATACGATTGCAGCGGGCTTTGCCAACCAAGATGGTATTGTAGAAAACCCATCCACGACTAAGATCAGTGCAATGTTTGATTCTTACCGTCTCGACCGCCTTCGGCTGGGAGGTAAAAGCGCTGTTGTTCGTTTTGTTCTGAACTCGAGCCCTACAGGTCAACCGGTTAAAGTCTATTCAAATTACAAGATTGACTTCAAACTGGTGGGTGATTTTAACTATTCAACAGGAAACTAAGACAGCCATGTTCAAATTTTGTTTTTGCTTTATCTTTTCTTGGGCAATACTTAACTCTGTATTGTTTGCGCAAACAGGTTTACAGTCAGTAAGCCTCACCCAGACCATGCAAAGCCAACATTGGCAGCCTGCAAATCTTGCTTTAAGAGAATCTAAGAAGTTGGGATTTGCCTCAGACGCCGGTGCAAATTTAGCCAACTCGGGTTTTTCTCTCAATGGTGTATTGGGTGAGAATGGATATATCCCGATGGATGTTCGTAAAAGAATGGTCGACCAAACCGGAAAATCATTTTCGGGTAGTGCAAATTATCGAATGACCTACTTGATGGTGAATGCAAAATATGGGAATTGGAACGTAAGTGCATTTTGTGAAAGAAAAGGAGGGGCGAGCGTCTATTTGGATAATGGAGAAATGATTGGCCTCATTTTGCTTGGGAATAAATCCTACCAAGGCCAAACCCTGAGTGGAGAAAAGTTGGCTTTTACCAGTATGTCGTACAACGCATATGGCTTGAGTGCAGCGAAACAATTTGGAAAATTGAGAGCCGGAATTCGCCTAAAATTATTGCAAGGCCTTTCCTTTGCCAAACTCGACCCAACATCACTGACTTTCACAACCGCCAATGATGGATTAGCCGTCGATGTGACAGCCAATTATAGCTTAAATTATGCAAAAGAAGGCAAGGGTGGTTTTGGAGGCAACAGAGGAATCGGATTTGCAGGTGATTTGGGTTTAATCTATGCGTTAAATGATAAAATGACAATTGATTTTGCCGTTCTCGATGCGGGATTCATGAATTGGAAGAACGTTGATCAATTAAAAGATGATGTGAATGTACATTTTGAAGGCTTAGAAGTTGCTTCATTATTTTCAGAAGACCTTGATGCGCAAACCCAACTCGCTGTTGATTCTTTACGTGGTTTGCTTTTTCCTGATACCGTGAAAGGTGCTTTGATTACAGGTCCGGGAACCTCAATTCGATTAGGCGTAAATTATAAATTAGACGAAAAAAGCAGAT
>JAYSVQ010000074.1:0-7605 GCA_043718485.1 Bacteroidota bacterium | reverse complement strand
GAGTTGAAAGCGTAAAATTGTGGCACAACAAAAGCGATTGGCCGGATGTAAAGATGGAAGCCTTGCTCCAAAATTCAGCGGAATGGTTAGTCCCTTTTTTAGGAAAGACATTTCGAAGGGAGGACTTGCAAGCACTTAACCTTTTGGAAATGTTGAAGGCCTTTTTAGGATGGGATAAACTCGTTTTTCTAAACAAAATTGCCCCTGAAACCATTGAAGTGCCTACCGGTTCAATGATTTCTCTTCAGTATTTTGAAGACGGTCGTCAACCCATTTTGCCGGTTCGCCTTCAGGAAATTTTTGGATGGATGGATACGCCTTTTGTTAATGAAGGGAAAATTTCCCTGTTGATGCATTTGCTTTCTCCGGCATACAGGCCCGTTCAGGTTACCCAAGATTTGCGAAGTTTTTGGAGCAATACCTACACTGAGGTTCGAAAAGATTTGAGAGGTCGCTACCCCAAGCATAGTTGGCCTGAAGACCCGTTTTCGGCAGAACCGATTCGGGGCGCAAAAAAAAGAGGAAATCAGCGTTGAGATTTCTAAATTCGAAATTACCTTTTTAGGGAAATCGCGGATGAAATATTTTATACCCTTTGTTTTTGGTTTTTGTGTTTTTCCTTTTTTTCTTTTCGGACAAGCCTATTTGAAGAAAAAAAGGGTTGTCAGCGGTTCATTCACTTGCACGATTCAGTATTGCGGAGGTGTGGATCCGGGCCAAGATTATTTAATGGAATTATCTCAGCCGAAGCCCTATGTCGGGAAAAAAATGCTGATTCGAAAGGGGTTAAAAAATGATTTTAGAAAGCCTATTGTTGATTCCCTGCTTACAGATGAAAAGGGAAATTTTTCCCTCAGTTTACCCCCGGGTTCCTATTGCATGATTCAACCCCTTCAACGAGATTCGACCTGGCACCGCATGGTTCTCAAAAATTATTCATCAATATATGTTTCTGATACCGCTTGTTTTAAAAACTGGTTTCAATCCGGATACTACACTTTCACCGTTAGAGATGAAGCCATCACAGGATTGAAATTTCACATTGACCGAACCTGCTTCATGCCCGATGCGATTAAGTGTGCGCAGTACATGGGTCCTTATCCGCCTTGAATTATTATAGAAATGTAATTCCGCATAGTTTTTCGCTGACCTCCCAAAGGTGTTTTGCGATTGGCTCCTCTTGCGTAAATCGTTTTGGCCAAACCATTTTCTTCTTTACCCAATATTTTCCACTTATTCCTTCAACCTCTTTTGAGGCAGCGAGATAGATTCCCGTCTCGGCTCCTTTTTGGGCTGAAAGAAAAAACAATCCCGCAAATGACCACATGGCTGAAATGAAACGATTGCCATATTTATTTCCGATTCCAGTTCTGACAACACCGGGATGAAAAGCGTTTACGGTAATTTTGGTGTCCTTTAATTTTCGAGCCAGTTCAAGGGTGAATAAAACATTGCATGCTTTGCTTTGGGTATAAGCATAGCGGTAGCCTTTGAAATTTTTTGTGAAATATAAATCCTCGAAATTAACTCCGGGTTCTCCTGTGTTGGGCACAATGGATTGGTAATGCGAATTGCTTGAAGTCGTAATGATTCTACCCTGCTCAGATTGCTGAATTCTTTCTATTAACAAATAGGTCAACAAAAAAGGGGCAAGGTGATTTACAGCAAAGGTTTTTTCGATTCCATCGTCGGTAAATTCCAATTGTTGCGTGGCGATACCGGCATTGTTTATGAGAACATCAATTATAGGGCAATTTGCCAAGAGTTTTTCTGCTAAGGCACGAATTTGTTTTTGATCCGCCAAATCACAAATTATAAAGGATACATTCTCATTCTTCGAAAGTTTTTTAATTTCAGTGCAGCAGGTTTTTGTTTTTTCAGCATTACGGCCAACCATCCAAACGATTGCTTTTTGTTTTGCGCATTCAAGGGCCATTACTTTTCCTATGCCATCGGTGGCACCGGTGATGATTACCGTTTTATTTTGCATTGAGTCCAAATTCACATCAAAAATGATTGTTTTTCCATCATTAGAGAAATTAGCATAAAAGTTGCCTAATTTTGAAGTTCAAATCATGCGGTTAATTCTTGCCCTTTTCTTTTTTTGCTTTGTAATGGAACTTGATGCTCAGCAGAAAGTAACCTTTCCCTCACTTGACGGATTACAGGTTACCGGCGATATGTATGTGGGTGCTTCTACCGCTCCGGTAATTTTGCTATGTCATCAAGCCCGTTTTAGCCGTGGTGAGTATATTGAAACGGCTAAGAAACTGGTAGCCTTAGGATTTAATTGTTTTGCAATTGACCAACGGTCAGGTGATCAGGTGAACGGGGTTCAAAACGAAACGGCCATCGGGGCACGAAAGGCAGGCAAAGCCACAGAATATTTGGATGCTGAGCAGGATATTCTTGCAGCATTGGCCTATATTAAAAGCAAATCGTCCCATTCCATTATTTTGTTGGGTTCATCCTATTCAGCGTCTTTGGTGTTGAAAATTGGAAGTGAAAGGGAGGAGGTAAAGGCGGTTGTCGCATTTAGTCCGGGGGAATATTTTGGCGAAAAATTGAAAATCCAACCCTTACTTTCAAAAATGGATAAGCCCGTTTTCCTTACCTCTTCTTTGAAGGAAGCGCCTGCAGTCAAAGAATTAGTTTCAGAAATTCCTGCGCAGTGGTTAAATCAATTTATTCCTCCTTTTGAAGGCCAACATGGGTCAAAGGCATTGTGGAAGGAAAATTCTGGTTATGAGGCCTATTGGGTCGCTTTTCAGGCTTTTTTGCAAAAACAGCGATAATTTCAAACCATTTAAATGCCAAGCCGTTATCGCTTTGTTTTGATTGAATTAGAAATTTTCGTCGCATGTATTAATTTTGTGGCTTGCTAATGAATGAATCTATATGGCGTTGATCATCACCGAAGAGTGTATTAATTGTGGAGCATGTGAACCTGAGTGCCCCAATAATGCGATTTATGAAGCAGGAGCGAAGTGGAAGTATGCCGAGGGTACCACTTTGAAGGGGCCTATTGATTTAGGAGAAGGCACAACGGTTGAAGCTGATGACACACTCGAGCCGGTTTCAGAAGAGATTTATTATATCGTGCCTACAAAGTGCACAGAATGCACAGGTTTTCATGAAGAGCCTCAATGTGCTGCGGTTTGTCCGGTTGATTGTTGTGTGCAGGACCCTGATTTTCCGGAAAGTAAAGAAGAATTGCAACAGAAAAAAGACTGGATGCACGCATAGCTTTATTTGCTGCGATACCCAAATCGCCTAAGTTTTACCGGGTCATTTTTCCAATTCTCAGCTACCCGAACATACAGTTCCAGGAAAACTTTTTTCCCTAGAAATTTCTCAATGTCTTCTCTCGCCTGCGTGCCGATTTTGCGAATCATCGTCGCCTGTTTTCCAATCACCATTCCCTTGTGCGATTGTTTTTCTACAAATATTTCGGCTTGAATGCGATCAATCGTTTCTTCTTCTTTAAAATTGAGAATCGCCACTTCGCACCCGTACGGAATTTCTTGCTCGAGATTAAAAAATAATTTCTCGCGAATAATCTCTTCAATAAAAAATCGCTCAGGTCGGTCGCTGAGTGAATTCGGTTCAAACCATTGAGGGCCTTCCGGCAAAAAAGAAAGCACTGTCGTGAGCAGTTCCAAAATATTCTCTCCTTTCAATGCTGAAATAGCCTGAGTAGCTGCCAGCTTAACATAAGATTCTATTTCTTTTTTCTTCTTCTCAATTTTTTCAGGTGAAACTAAATCTGTTTTATTCAGCACGAGTAAAATCGGAGATTTTGTTTTATTGATAATGGGAATCAAATCCTCCTCGCCTTGCTCATCACTTAAATCGATGAGTAAAATGACTAAGTCTGCGTCATCGAGACTTTGGCTTACGGCCCACATCATGGTTTCATGCAAACCATAATGCGGTTTAATAATTCCGGGCGTATCGCTGAACACGATTTGGTGATCATTCCCATTTAGAATACCCACAATTCTATGTCGGGTCGTTTGGGCCTTGGGGGTTACAATCACCAGTTTTGAGCCCAATAATGCGTTGAGAAGCGTGCTTTTTCCCGCATTGGGTTTTCCAATAATGGAAACAAAGCCTGATTTAAATGACATAAATGAATGCTGAGGTCAAAGTTTTTGTTCTTTTAAAAAAGGCATATTAAAAACATGTATGCGAAAATAGCTTTGCTTGTATTGTTGGGTTGAAGTTGGGTAGAGCAAATCATCTGCAAGAATGGCGCGCACCAAAATGGTGCTGTCGCTTTCCCAACAAACCTGTTGGGGCGAATAATAAGAATGGGTCCAGTGGGTATTCAACACCAACCCGGAATCACTTGCTACAAATAATTGAAATCCATTAGGCGTTTGATAAATTTCCAGGTCACCGTTATAGGTAATAATTTTTGTGCTGTCTGGCGATTCTTTAGGAATGCCTTCGGCAACGGTAATTTTTCCGGTTCTGAAATCAATGAGGTAGGTTTCAAAATCATTTGTCATTGATTTAGCAACCTGATATTGGGCAGTATTGGGTAAATAGGTTTCGAAAAAGAAATCAACCTCGATTTTTCGGGTGATAGGTGAAATGCTGTCCCTCAAATTTAAGGACCTTCCATCTCCTAATCTTATGCCAAGGAGATTGGCATTTCGTTGAATCACCATTTCGGTAATTTTTTTTTCAATATTGCCGGGAAGCAGGTATTTTTCTTTAACCTGAAACGAGTCGATTTCAGCACAAATGTTGTAAAATTCCTCAGCGGAAATTGCAGTCTCCCAAGGCCTCGCTGCTACAGGAACTTGGGTTGAATTGGTCCTTTTTTCCTGTTTTTCAGTACATGCGATGAGCAGGAGGAGGAATAAAAGAAGATTGAAAAAAGTGAATTTCATTTGCACTATGGTCATGCAAAGTTATTTTATTCTGGCGAAGTTGAAATAAAAGCCAATTCTTAATGGTATTCGTACTCGTTAAGGGTTTGCACGACCTTTTTTCCCTTTTTTATAGCGGATGATTTTTTCAAACGGTTTGGGTAATAAAGAATTTCTTCGGTTGAAGTGAGTTTGCCTTTTGTAAATTGTTTTATGCTCGTACACTGGCCCGATTCATTGTTCTCGTAAATGGTTTTTGTATTCCACTTTTCCTTGTCGTATTCATAGGCGAATTCAATGATTAGACCTTGGGGATTATATTTCAGGATTTGTTTGTATTGTCTGCCCTTTTCAGAAAATCCCCGAGTCATTTGAATTTTATTCCCGGCTGAATCCATTTCCTCGGTGAAACAAATTTTGTTCTCCAATTTTTTGAATGTCGCTTTTTCCATTTCGTCAGGGCAATCGTAGTGATAAAAGGAGAGAAGTTTTCCCTTGGTGTCAAAAGTTTTGGTTTCGCTGATTCTCCCGCCACCATCATATTCAAATTTTACGGTATTGTTATTGTATTTTTTTCTTCCGGTGCTGGGTATTTCAATCAATTTGCCCATCTCATTGTAAATGTACATTCTTGAATAATTGGAGAATTTTTTTAGGGTCGAACGACGCATATACCATACGGGTTGGTTTTCAGTATTGAATGAGATTTTAGCTTCGGTGGTAATCTCTCCTTTTTTGTTTTTTTGGATTAACTCTGATATGATGGAATCACCTTTAAAGGAATAGAAATTCTCGTTTATAAATTCTCCCTTTTTCGAAAAAGATTTCACACTATTTCTCCTTCCCCTTTCATCAATTGATGCTTGAGAAAGGAGAATTTTTTCTCCCTTTACGGTCTTGTAGGTTAATGCGGTTTGAACTCGATTGGTTTGATAGGATTTGCATAAACTACTCGTATAATAGCCCATAGGCCTTAGGTGGTGAGACATCATTACTTCAGCGTCTTGAGCTGAGAGGTGCTTAATCAAAAGCAAGAAAAGGAAACTGAATAATGTTTTTTTCATAGTTCCGTGACTAAACCGAAAAGGTAACACATTTAAAATAAATAGGGAAACAGCGCTTTTCTGCCTTTGGGATAATCCGAAAAATGGCTTTGATACCATTTGTGGTGGGCCCAGGCACGGGGAATTAGGTTAGCCGCTGTCCAGATAAAAAAGGAGAGTGCAGGTAAATTCCAGCAGAGAATAGCAAAGCCCAGCCATTCTATTATTTCGCCAAAAAAATTCGGACATGAAATCCAGGTAAAAAGCCCACCGAATGGAATTTTATATGTGGTCTCACCGGGTTTGCGCAACGATAAAAGCTTTTTGTCGGCCCAAAAATTGATTCCCAATCCAATTAAAAAAATGATTAAGCCAATAATGAAACGTGGGTCTTTAATCCATGTTTCCGGATAATAGCTTCCTTCATTTCCCCAAAACCAACCGTTAAAAAAACCATTCACCATTTGAAAAAAGAAGGCACTCAAGGCGATGAGTACAGGCATTTTTTTTCCTCGTGTGCGGGTGCGAAAGGGATAAATAAGCGTTCGGTGAATGTAATGCAACATCCAAAGTCCGAGAATAATATATACTGTGAAATTTTTTTCGCCACTACCTGCAAAGAAAAGATATAATACCCACCAAACCGCAGGCGATTCCATGAGTATCCACCCGAGGCGGTTGGGCAACATCCATCCCCACCGGGCGTGGGTATGTCTGCCAAAGGGAGCGGTGAATGTAAAAATGAAAGGAATGGAAAGAAGGCCGAGTACAAGCCATGTAAGTACGAAATGGGAGAACTGCAATTGGGGGATAATTGGGGATTGTGTTCAAATCTAAAGGGAAGGTTAATTTATTCAGGAAATTCAGGTTCAGCAAAAATTTATGGATATCAGGTTAAATTTTAAACAAAAAGGCAGAGGCAAATTTTTGTAATAATGAAAAATGACGGCAATCGCTTACATTGAATAAGTATGGAAGGTGAGGCAATGCTAATGGGTTTCTCGTCAATTTGATTTCATTTTTTTTCGTTTATAAATTCCATTTTGGCACATGAATGGGTTTTATTCCCTTTTCCATTTTTCGAATAGCCATTGAACTAGTTTGTATAGAGTCCTTAAATTTAATGCATGAAAAGTCACTCATAAAGTTGCAAAATGGCATTTAACGTATGATAAATCATGCGGAAGTGGCTTTTTTAAAAAATTTGCAAATCATGTGATTGTCATGCCAGCGCTAAGAGATGAAATTGAAAAGACCTTGGTTAATTTTCATTGAGCGTTTTGTTATGTTGATAATAATGCTGCAACCCCTTCCGGGGCCGGGGGCTAATAGGGGAGTAAAGGGGGAGTAATAGGGGAGTTACACTTTTTGAAATTTGGACTACTTAACGCAATTTCATTGGCTGTGTATGGCGGCTTCAAATATACGAAATTGCGGGGGAAAGTGGGAGGTTTTCAATCTGTTTTTTTTATTTGGCTCAGAGATTAATGCCTCGAAATAACATTCAAACCGATTGTCTTTTGTTCAGTATCTACAAAATGGGCTTTGGGGTTTGTGCTTTCCAAAACAGGAAAATCTGGTTTTTAATTAAATTTCAGCCTTTCAAAAAAAAATGTTTGAATTTTAATTTTTTCCCATAGCTTTAATCCATAATATAAGAAAATGACCATTCTGAATCGCTT
>JAYSVQ010000073.1:0-2595 GCA_043718485.1 Bacteroidota bacterium | reverse complement strand
CTCCTACAAATAGGTCTACAATGATCATGTCCCAGGTGCAATCCATTTCCATAACAAATTTCTCTGCGCAGGTTAAACGAATTTCAAGGCTGTCCCTTTCCCCCAAGTTAAAATATTTTTTCCCCATTCGAATCATTTCAGAATCGATTTCGATTCCAACGGTATGAAACTTACCCTCGTAAGCTTCATCAAATATTTGGGGAATATTGCCCGCACCTAATCCCAAGACAAGCACATCGCGATACTCTTTATCTTCGAGTTTTATTTTTCGAAAAGTTTTTCGAAAAACCGTGTCTAAACTTCCGTAACCATAATTTACAGATGGGCCATCGATAATATATTTGCCGTAGGCAAATGATATTTCGATGTCACCTGCCACCGGACCTTTGCTTCGCTCGATGGCACGCTCAGAAACAAAACTGAAAAAATAATCCAGTATTCCGGGCTGCATAAATGGGGTTATGTGAGCATAAATTAAAGAAATTAACCCAAAAGGCAAGCCCTATTTTATGCATAAGTCAATGGCTATTAATTCATTACTTCTTTAATCGATTTTCGGATATTTCGGGTTTTTTTCAATGATTTTTCAGCCATTTTGTAGGTACAGCCTGTTTCCTTTACAATTATTTTGCACGCCCGATCCCAAAGTTTTTTACTATTCAGTTTTAGGTCTATCATTTGGTTCCCCTTTACATGACCTAAGCGAATCATTACCGAAGTGCTTAACATGTTCAGCACCAATTTGGTAGCCGTACCTGCTTTTAGACGTGTTGAACCGGAAACGAATTCAGGGCCTGTTTCCAAACAAATGCAGAGGTTGGCAAGGGTTGAAATCGGACCCTTTTTATTGCAAGTAATGGCACCTACGGTGATTCCCATTTTTCGCGCTTTTTGTAAGGCAGCTAAAACATAGGGGGTTGTTCCACTTGCCGAAATTCCAACCACGAAATCTTGGGCGCTTATTTTTTTCTTTTTTAAATCTTTCCATCCCTGGTTTTCATCATCTTCTGCAAATTCGACAGCCGAATGCAATGCCTTTTTTCCGCCGGCAATAATACCAATTACGCGATTTGTATTTACGCCAAAGGTGGGCGGACATTCAGCAGCATCTAAAACGCCCAGACGACCACTTGTACCTGCACCGATGTAAAACAATCTTCCGCCTGAATTTAATTTCTCAAAAATCATCTCAGACAAAATTTCAATTTCAGAAATGGAGCTCTTTACAATATCTGCTACCTTTTTATCCTCCTGGTTCATAGAACGCAAAATTTCAGAAGCGCTCATTTTTTCAAGATTCGAATAGTGACTTTCCTTTTCGGTTATTTTTTCTTCAGACATATTTTAGGTGATATTGAAATAAGGCGTCAACTGGTTTTTGCAGAACTTTACCCGCCTGTATTTCAAGTTCTTGTGCCTTCTCTAACAAAAGATCTTTAAAATGCCACGCGATGGAACCCGTAAACCCAACAGAAAGCGCTTTATAATTGGGATAACGCAAAACAGTTTTTTCAAAAAAAGTTTCAAACCTTTTTTTCGCCAAATTTTTAATTTCGGTATGTTGGATGTGATTTAGGACGAAGGGAGCCCAATTGGCAAGTGCAACATTGGGTTTGGTACTTTGGTGTACACTTCGCCTTATGTTGAGAAGACTTTCTCCGCTATGTTTTTCCATTTCTTGAACGAGGGCAGAATTCAATTCATTATCAAGTGCCAACTTTATCAGTTGCTTTCCCAAATCAGCCCCGCTCCCTTCGTCTCCGAACAGGTAACCATTTCCCCCCAGTTCTTGAATAATTTTTTCGCCATCAAATAGGCATGAGTTTGATCCCGTTCCTAAAATGCAAACTATTCCAGCATTTTTACCGCACAAGGCACGGGCGCTTCCTAATAAATCATGATGAATTTCGGTGCTTAATTCAGGTAAAATTTTTCGAAATATTTCCTTTAAACGCAATTGATTTTCAGGGTTACGAAGTCCTGCGCCATAATAATATAATTGGGAAGGTCTTTGAACCCCTACTTGTGGCAACCAATCATTTTGAAGGGTCCTCAAAATGACATCATCTGACTGTACATCGGGATTAATCCCCACCGTTTGAAAGCCAATGGGCCTGCCATTTTCATCGGCAATGCACCAATCGGTTTTTGTGGAACCACTTTCACCCAGAATAAATACCTTTGACAATTGTATTTTTTTCAAAATTAGGGAATCCAAGCCTACAAATTTCTCAAAACTTAAAATTCCTTTTTTGGTTGTGCTGATAGAGTTGCAAATTCGTGGCCCTCGAAACTATGCGAAATGAAATTAGATACCCCATTTTTGCCGCCCTTTTGGTGATTGTTGGTATGTTTGCCGGGTATAAACTCCACCAAGGCACTGCAGGCTTACAATTAAAAAGAGTGGCCAAAGACGTTGACAAATTCAGTCAGGCCCTGCGTTACGTCGAGGAAAATTATGTGGATGTTCCTGAGCACAATAAATTAATGAACGATGCCATCACCGGCATGTTGGCGGGCCTCGATCCTCATTCTTTTTATATTCCTCCCGTTGAGAACCAAGCCATGGAAGAGCAAATGGAAGGGAGTTTTGAA
>JAYSVQ010000072.1:0-2596 GCA_043718485.1 Bacteroidota bacterium | reverse complement strand
AATTTTTGAAAAAACTAACCTAGATACCCTTCTTTTCCGTCAAAAAGGACTAAAAACAGGTCTTTTAGGGATAAAGAAAACCTAGCATAAAGCTGTGTTTCAAAGAATTGCATAACTTTATGATTATGGGGTTCTTGAGAAAAATTCGGAACAAATTACTTCTACTCTTCGTGCTTAGTTTTCTTGGGGGATTTATTTCTGCCCAACAAGACCCGCAATACAGTCAATACATGTTCAATGGCCTGGTCGTAAACCCAGCCTATGCTGGTAGCCGTGAAGCATTGCACATTAATGGATTGTTTCGCGCGCAATGGTTGGGAATTCCAGGTGCGCCCATTACCCAAACTTTTAGCCTACATGCACCAACCCGAAATTTACGACATGGCTTCGGCGGCACCCTTGTTAACGATGCCATCTCTTATCTAAGACAAACATGGGCTAGCTTCGATTATGCGTACCGAATTCCTTCGGGAAAAACAGGATACTTTTGTCTTGGCCTAAGAGCGACTTTTCATAATTACAGAATCAATTGGGCAGAAGCAGATTTAAAAAATCCATCTGATTTTGTTCCCGTGACCTACGGCAATAATTTTTTTCTACCAAACGCCGGAACAGGCTTTTATTACTACAATAAAAATTTATATGCCGGAATTTCCGTTCCCCGTTTATTGATAAATTCCTTAGACCAAAACAGAGCGGGAATTTCTCTTTCAGAAAATGCAACCGATATTCCTCAATTAAAGAGGCATTATTTCGCCTTTGCCGGATATGTAATAAAAATAGATGACTTTATTCGGTTAAAACCCTCATTCATGATTAAATACATTACCGGGGTTACACCTGAAGCCGACCTGAATTTGAATGCCTATTTTGGAAAACGTTTTGGGGTTGGCGCCTCCTACCGCACCTTAGATGGAATCGTCTTTATGGCCGAATTTTGGGCAAATCCGCAATTACGATTGGGTTATGCCTATGATTACCCCTTTACAAAACTAAATGGCTTTACTTCCGGCTCTCATGAATTGATGATATCTTATGATTTTCAATTTGGTTTAAGCAATGTGGTTAGCCCACGCGTTTTTTAATATGACCATTTTTAAGATTAATTATATTTCTAAAAACAAGATTGCGCTTAGCCTATTTCCGGTTTTGCTATTATTCTTTCAATTCGGTCAGGGCCAAAACAAGCACCTTACAAAAGGAAATCGAAATTTCGAAAATTTAGCCTACCATTTGGCGATTCCGCATTATTTAAAAGTCCTGAAAAAAGAAAACAACCCGGAAGCCCTTCAAAAATTAGGCGAATGCTACCGTTTGACCTTGCGCTACAAAGAAGCAACGGATGCGTATAGAAAAATTACGCTACTTCCTGGTGCAAGCGCTGAATCCTATTTTCATCTGGGTCATTTATTGCTTACCCAAAATGAAAATTTAGCAGCCGACTCAGCCCTTCAACAATTTTCAACCTTAGCACCTTCAGACCCTCGGGCACGTTTTGCTTCAAAATCTTTTTCTGAAAAAGATTCTTTTGAAGCAACCGAAGAATTGTATTGCCTCCCATTCAATACCGCTTGGTCAGATTTTGGGATGGCTTCCTTTAAAAAAGGTTTTATTTTCGCATCCTCCAGACCCATTGGGGGAATTAGAAAAAGGGAATTTGAATGGATGGGCGAGCCATTTCTTGATTTGTATTACACTTTTTCGAAAAAAGACAGCATGACGCTCAAAGGCTGGAAGGAGCCTCAATCCCTAGACACTGAAATTAATTCTCATTTACATGAGAGTAATTTCTCGTCTTCTGATAGTTCAGAAATCATTTTTTTTAGTCGAAACAATTTTCTGGAAGGGAAAAAAGGAAAAAATGAAAAAGGCACCATTCTTTTAAAAACCTACAGTGCAAAATATGACGGAAATTCTTTTTTAGAAATCACTCCATTTGCATGGAATAGCGATGAGTATAGCCTTACACATCCAGCCTTGCACCCCAATGGAAAATCGCTATATCTGGTTTCTGATATGTCTGGCGGTTTTGGAGGCAAAGACCTTTACATAAGCAATTTTGAAAATGGAAATTGGACAAAACCAGAAAATTTGGGGCCAAAGATTAACACGATTGGAGATGAAACATTTCCGTTTTTTTCTAATAATGGAAAACTTTGGTTTTCAAGCAATGGCCATCCGGGTTTTGGAAATCTGGATGTATTTAGCTTTTCATCGATTGAAGGACTTGTGAATGCAGGTCAACCTATAAATTCAGCGTTTGATGACTTTGCCTTTTGGGAAGAAAAATCAGGTGAATTTGCATTCGTTTCCTCGAATCGCACCGGAGGAAAAGGCGGGGATGATATTTGGCTGGTAAAAATGAACCGCCCCAAAATTGAATTTATTATCGTTGATAAGGTAGCCCAATTGCCGGTTGAAAATGCCACATTAAAAATAAAGGAAGAAGCTTTTCAAACCCTAAATGAACTTATTACAGATTCATTAGGCAAAACTTCTTTTCAAGCAGAATGGAAAAGAAGTTATTCACTTGAAGTTTTATCCGCCGACTTTGAACCCTATCAAATGCATTTTTCTCCCGGTGCTGAATCTGGTA
>JAYSVQ010000071.1:0-2597 GCA_043718485.1 Bacteroidota bacterium | reverse complement strand
TTAAAATTCCGGCCAATGGCAAAAGAATAAAGGGTTGTTTGCAAAGGGCAGAAAGGAAGAGAAAAACTAGCCCGCAAAAAAGCCAAAGGCCCTTAATGTTTTTCTCGCGAAAAGGAGAAATCAGAAAAAAGCCTAAACTGCCCAAAAACAAAGCGTCGACCGTGTGCCAGGGCATGGCCGGAAAATTATGGATGGAAAATAAAAAAGCGATTACGGCAAGCAGCCAAAAAAAATGGGATTCAGGTAGTAAATTCCGAAAGCTTGATATGCCCCAGAAACAAATGAGGGTCATGGCCAAATAAAAGAAAAATCGCTCCCCCAACATTTCCCACCTGTCGGGTAATACCATTTGGATGGAAGCGTGGATAAATAAAGTGAGGGAAGGCCTGACGTAAGTAAAATCTGAATGGGGCATTTGGCCCTGCACGATTCGCCAGCTGAGTCCGGGAATAAAAGCCGGATCTGTGTCAGAAAAGCCCCTAAAACCAAAGAAAAAGAAAAAGAAGAGCGGTAAAAGAAAGAAAATAATTTTCCAGAATCTCGGACGCATCGCCTAAAGTTAAAGGTTGAAGGGGAATCTGCATTGCCTTTGCCCGAATGTTCATGTTTTAATCCGCTCGTTTTATTTGCTTTTTAGACATTCTGTCTATTTTTGTGCCGCAAAATTTTATCAAATCGACTGAAAATGCCCTATTTATTTACATCTGAGTCCGTATCTGAAGGACACCCAGACAAAGTTTCTGACCAAATTTCAGATGCCATTTTGGATGCCATGCTAAAACAAGACCCTGAAAGCAGGGTGGCTTGTGAGACGTTGGTTACAACCGGTCTGGCTGTGGTTTCCGGTGAGGTTACTACCAAGGCCTATGTTGACGTGCAAGACGTGGTGCGTGAAACCATAACAAAGATTGGGTACAACAGTGACCTGTTACGTTTCGACGCAGCCTCTTGCGGAATCATCGTTACTTTACATGCACAATCATCTGATATTGCAATGGGTGTAAATGAGGGTGAAGGTGTTGACGTTGAACAAGGCGCAGGCGACCAAGGCATGATGTTTGGTTATGCGACTGCAGAAACCGAAGAGTTTATGCCGATGCCTTTGGCCTTTTCGCATAGTTTGTTGAAACGCCTTTCAGACATTAGAAATAATCATAATGAGTTGATGCCTTACTTAAGGCCGGATAGTAAATCTCAGGTTACGATTGAGTATGATGACAATGGAAAGCCATTGAAAGTCCACACCATTGTTGTTTCTACACAGCATGATGAATTTTATACAACGAAAACGCACCCCGGAAAATCGCAAAAAGAAATTGACAATTTGATGCGAGCTAAAATCGAGGCAGACGTGCGCCAGCACGTTATTCCCGCTGTGATTCCGCAAGATTTGTTGAATGCAAGTACCTGCTACCACATCAACCCAACCGGAAAATTTGTGATTGGTGGCCCACATGGAGATACAGGTCTTACCGGCAGAAAAATTATTGTTGACACTTACGGCGGAAAAGGTGCACATGGCGGTGGGGCATTCTCAGGAAAAGACCCCTCCAAGGTGGATAGAAGTGCAGCCTATGCCGCCCGACATATTGCAAAAAATTTAGTGGCTGCAAAAGTTGCCGACGAGGTACTCGTTCAGGTTGCTTATGCAATCGGTATCGCAAGTCCGGTTTCACTTTACATCAATACTTACGGAACTGCGCGAGTAAGTTTGAGCGATGCAGAAATTGCAAAAAAGGTTTCCGAGATTTTTGACATGCGTCCTAAGGCCATAATTGACCGTTTTGGCTTGAAAAAGCCGATTTATGGGCCTACCGCAGCCTTCGGCCATTTTGGTCGTACCTCCTATGAGAAAGAGGTAGAGTTGAATTATGTTTCTGTTGATGAAAAAAATGGAGTAAAAACAGAAGTGCGTAAAACGACCAAAGAGAAAATTCGTTTTTTCGGTTGGGAAGCCCTTGATTTCGTGCCGAAATTGAAAGAAGCTTTCAAGTTATAATTTCACCCGCTTAGCCTCATTTCAAATTTGTATTTTTGAAAGTCGGGGATTACCTTAAATGCTTCAACCCGAAAAAATGGGAGGAACAGAAAATCCTGTACGTAAATTTTTGCAAAATCCGAAAAGCCAAAAAGTCGGCCTTTCGGTTTTGGTTTTAGTTTTTCTATTTAGTGTTTTTGGAAATATTCAGTACCCCTTATTGTGGAACGATGAGGGTACGACCATGATGTTTTCCCGAAGGGTAATTGAGTATGGGTACCCAAAAATCAATGATGAAAAAAATAGAGTCTATGATCAATCGCATTCAGACCCAAACCTCTCAAAAAACGCAGAGATGGATGCCTACATCGGTGGCTCAGGCTGGGCTCAATATTATTTTGCTGCAGTAGCAGAACTCATCGCCGCTCAGTTTGAGGACCTATACACCAAGACGGGTATTCTCAGGAGCTTTTTTGCCCTGATGGGTGTTGCTGGTTTTTTTATGATGTTTTGGGTTTCGGCTAAGATGTTGCCGGAAAAATTCAGGTTCCTTTTTTGGATGGGAGGCTTGGTTTTGGGCATTCTTTCGGTGTATTGGGTCTTGCATTTACGCGAGGTA
>JAYSVQ010000008.1:0-2902 GCA_043718485.1 Bacteroidota bacterium | reverse complement strand
CAGGCTTTTGGGAATGGGTCCCGAAGAGCAAGAGCAGAAATTTGGCTTTTTGTTGGAGGCCTTCAAATATGGTGCGCCACCCCATGCCGGCTGCGCCTTTGGTTTTGACCGCTGGGTCATGCTTTTACACGGCGGCGAAACCATTAGGGACGTAATCGCCTTTCCCAAAAACTCTGCCGGACGTGATTTAATGATGGATGCCCCCTCCACCGTGCCCCAAAAGGCCCTTGACGAGGTAGGCATGCAAATAAAGCCGTAGGCAAAACTTCCACATTCGGAGGTAAAAATTAATTATGATGGTTGAAATTTTCATTTAATCTTTGGCGCAGAGTTCGGAGCGGTGGGGAATTAGCCCCTTCATTGCCCGAAATTTTTTAGAATGAACAATTTAATTTTTGCTCCTTCCTTATGATACATCCGGATACTGAACTCAAATTCATTAGCCCTGAAGTGGGTTATGGTGTTGTCGCAAAAAAGAGAATTCCAAAAGGAACCATCACCTGGATTCTTGACAAACTCGACCGCAGTTTTTCGCCAGCGTCCATCGAAACAATGGATGAGGTGTATCAAGATATTTTGAAAAAATATTCCTTCCGCGACAATAGAGGTCAGTTTATTCTTTGTTGGGATATTTCTCGATATGTAAATCATAGTTTTAATTCAAATTGCATTTCAACTCCTTACGATTTCGAGATTGCCGTTCGTGACATAATGCCCGGCGAGGAATTAACAGACGATTACGGCTATTTGAATGTAACCGAGCCTTTTGATTGTTTGCCAGAAGCGGGAACAAATCGTACCCGCGTTTTACCCGATGATATTGTGCATTTCCACAAGGATTGGGAAGGAAAATTAGCAGCGGCTTTTCCTTATTTTTTAAGCATTGAGCAGCCGCTTGCATTTCTTATCGACCCTAAGCATAAGGCCAAAGTCGAAAAAGTTGCAAAGGGAATTGAGCCGATGGATTCTTTAATGAATTGTTATTACCAACCAGAGTTGGTTGAGCGGCGGTAATTTTAAATTTCTCCAAGTATTATTATTTCCTTTTCAGTCTCAGATATTGAGCAGATATTTGTCTGCATTCAAAAATGAAAATCGCCTTAATTCATTATCGATTATTACATGCAGGTGGATTGGAAAACCGAATTCGCAATTATGCAAATTGGTTTGCTCAAAACGGCCATGAGGTCGATATTATTTGTAATCGACACGACCCTTCCTTTCCTATTCCTCAAAATGTAAATGTAGTTCGGATTAAAAAATGGCCCCTGCCTAAAGTTTTTAAAATGTGGGCATTTGATCAAGCGCTTGGTCGCTACATGAAAAGGAAAAAGTATGATTTCAGTTTGGGAATGGGCAGAACCTCACATCACCTGGCGGTGCTCGCTCCGGGAAATCATCTTGGCTATCTTCGGGCAATTGGAAAGCAACCTTTTGGCCTTTCTGATGCGCTGCAAATAAAAATGGACCATAAGGGTCACGATCATTCCAAGATTATTTTTTCGGCATCAGAAATGATGCGCAAGGAATTGATTGAACTTTATGGAGTCAACCCTGAAAAGGTAAAAGTTCTTTATCCGCCTTTAGATACTGAACAATTTAAGTTCATTTCAGCACACGAAAAAGCACAGGCAAAGCAAAAGGCAGGTATAGACAATGACACCCGTGTTTTTGTTTTCGTTTCAGGTTCACATGCAAGAAAAGGATTGGCCATGCTGTTGAAAATTTTTGAATCCTTAGTGAATGAAAAAATTGTTTTACTTGTCGCCGGCGGGAAAAAGATAGAATCAAATCTACCCAATGTTCGCTACTTGGGATTTTTGGAAAATCCTATGGATGTGTATCGTTTGGCAGATGTTTTGGTGCACCCTGCAGTATATGAGCCTTTTGGACAAATCGTCTCAGAGGCAGTTGCATGTGGAATTCCTGTATTCATTTCAGATCGCACCGGAGCGGCAGAGGTCGTTTCATCCAAAGAAGGAAAAGTTTTGCCTTATAATGATTTTTCAGCCTGGAAAAAGGCAATTAAAGATTGTAAAATAGCTGAGTTTTCTATTTCTGAAAATTGGCCAAGAGAAAATGAGCTGGATGTGGATTCGCACATGAGGAAAATGCTCCATTTCGCCGGATTTAAGCCAAAATAGGCTCTTTTTCTAGTTTTTCTAAAGTAGATTGATAGCCGATTTCCACGATTTCATCTACCTTTTTTACGTCAAAAATGCCATAATTTACGAGGGCCTTTGGCTCCAAAAACCAATCACATTGTTTTGCGCTGACAAGGGTGTTCTGCTTTACAGAAAGCATATAGGTTCGCTCCGCAATTTTTCGCCAGGAATCTAATACAGCGTGATTGTCAATAGGGTTTACTTCAACCCCAATAATAAAATCGCAATTTTTTTTAAGCGGCCCGACCGGAAGGTTGTTCAATACTCCTCCATCACAATATACTTGGTCGTGAATGCGAGTCGGGGTGAAAATGACAGGAATGGAACAAGAGGCAACTACTGCCGAAGCTAAATCTCCTGCCTCAAAATATTCTGAAACGCCTTTATTCATATTGGTTGCGCAGACCCATAATTTTTTCTGTAATTTTTCAAAAGTAGCGTCCGGCAGGTATTTTATAAAAATGGAGCGGATGCTATTTGCATTTACAATTCCTTGTTTACCCCACCCTAATTTTATGATTTTGAAATAGGGAACTTCTTTTAAAATTTGAGAAAGCGAATCAGGTGAAAATCCTGCGGCATAAAAAGAGCCAACGATTGAGCCGGCACTTGTGCCGGAGAGAAATTGGGGAAAAATTCCTTTTTCTTCCAAGGCCTTTAAAACCCCAATATGAGCGATTCCCCGCGCCCCGCCGCCGGAAAGGGCAAGGCCAATTTTAATTTCTTTTTTCATCCAT
>JAYSVQ010000070.1:0-2597 GCA_043718485.1 Bacteroidota bacterium | reverse complement strand
CCACACGAAATCCGGGGATGTATATTTCAAAAAGCGCATTTTCCTCTCCACCACAAAAAAAATCTAAAAAGAAAATGAGTAAGCCTTCAAGCCTCAATTCAGCGTCTGGGTTATATAGGGTTTGTTACCAAATAATAAATGAATCAATATATAATCCGTTGTAAAAGGGGTTGACGATTCATCAATTTAAAGTGGAAATTTTTTAAGCAAAGGCCAGATCTTTGTGCGATGCCCTCTCCTGTTTGGGGGCATCGCCGTTTATGGAAAATGGCGAATTTTAAGTGAATGAGTTGGCGCAGGATGGGTGTTGGTGATTTTTTTTTAATATAGAACTGAACGCATATAAATGGCTTTTAGGTCAAAAAAAGCGTTAATTGGTGTATTTTGGATACAATTCAGAACCTTCCTTTTTTGCTTTCCCCAAGATTCCCTTTAATTTCGCCAAAACATCGCAAAATTTTATTCTTATGAAAGCATTAAAAATCGTTGGCTACATCCTAGTTGGATTGTTAGCCATTGTTCTCATCGTTCCATTATTAATCCCTGCTCATTATTCTGTAAGCCGTTCAAGTGTAGTCAACGCTCCCGTTGACGTGGTGTACGGGCAAGTAGTTAGCCTAAAAAATTGGGGCACTTGGGACCCTTGGGCTCCTATGGACCCAAATATGAAAGTTGAATACACAGGGACAGACGGCGACGTAGGTTCCACTCGCCATTGGGTCGGTAATGATCAAGTAGGTGAGGGTATTATGACCCTTACAAAAGCTGTACCGAATAAGGAAGCCGGAATGGGTTTAAAATTCATGAAACCCATGGAAGGTGAAAACGGTGGAGGTTTTACTTTTGAAGCCGAAGGAGACAAAACAAAAGTAACCTGGACATTAACAGGAGAAGGCAGTTATCCGATTGGCCGTTTCTTCAACTTGTTGATGGATGGATTTATCGGCAAAGATTTTGAACGTGGCTTGAAAAGACTCGATTCAGTAAGTGTAATTGCCCATGCCGCTAAGATGGCAGAAATGGCAGCAATGAGTCAAGACACAAGCGCAGGAAATACCGCAGCGGTTACAGAATAATTTATATAACTAATTTTGAAATGGGTCATTTATCCTTCAGGATGGAATGGCCCATTTTGTTTTTCTTAGTCAATAGATAAGACATATTGTGTGGATTGGGTTCTACTTCAAGTCCTACGATTTCAGCAATTTCAAGCCCATAACCGATTAGGCCGGCCCTCTTTTTAGGGTTGTTTGACAAAAGCCGCATTTTCGTCACGCCCAAATCCCGTAGAATTTGTGCCCCAACCCCATAATCACGATCATCAGCGTTAAAACCCAATTCAAGATTGGCTTCAACCGTATCGAGCCCTACTTCCTGTAATTTATAAGCCTTTAATTTATTCATCAGGCCTATGCCTCTTCCCTCTTGATTCATATAGAGGATAATCCCTTTTCCTTCCTGATTCACACGCTCCATTGCTTTGTGTAATTGCTCGCCGCAATCACAGCGACAGGAACCAAATATATCTCCGGTTACACAAGAGCTGTGCACACGCACAAGAATAGCCTCGCCGAGTTCCCATTTTCCTTTCAAAAGGGCAAGGTGAATTTGGCCTGTTTCTTTTTGTTTGTAAGCTGCAAGTTCAAAATCGCCAAATGTCGTGGGCAAATTCACATCGATCTCCCGGGAAATAAGAGAATCATGTTTAAGTCTGTACTCAATTAAATCTTTAATCGTGATGAGTTTAAGATTGAAACGGTCTGCGACTTTTCTCAATTCGGGAAGGCGCGCCATGCTTCCATCTTCGTTCATGATTTCCACCAAAACCCCTGCGGCTTCAAATCCTGCGAGCCGGGGTAAATCTATCGCTGCCTCGGTATGCCCGGTACGTCTGAGAACCCCTTCTTTTTTCGCACGCAAGGGAAAAATATGCCCTGGTTTTCCGAAGTCTTGCGGTTCGGTTTTAGGGTTTATTAAAGCAAGAACGGTTTTGGAACGGTCAGAGGCTGAAATACCTGTAGTTGTATCTCCTTTCAGGTAATCAATGCTTACTGTGAATGGGGTTTCATGAAGGGAGGTATTCTTCCCAACCATTAGATCTAAGCCCAGTTCCTCACAACGGTCTTCAGGTAAGGATGCACAAATCAATCCCCGCCCGTGTGTGGCCATAAAATTGATAACCTCAGGGCTTGCAAAGCGCGCCGGGATAATAAAGTCACCTTCGTTTTCACGGTCTTCATCATCCACAACGATGACCATTTTTCCGTTTTGAATGCTTTCTATCGCTTCTTCTATCGTGTCTATCTTTATCGTTTGCATAATTCGGCTAAATTTCGGGATTATTTCTTAACCCTTGGCCTTTACAAAAGTTTCGGTAATAAATTAGGACAAAAACGGCCAAAAAAGGATAAAATAGGCTATTCTTAATTTTGACCGACCAATTCCAACAAAGCATTCTCCAGAATTTGGTTATTAATTTCCCATTGATAATTAAGAATTACAAATTCCTTTCCGTTCAATGCAATTTGCTTAAGCGTATCTTGCTCATTGACGTACATGGAAATCTTCTTTGCGAATTCCTGAGGACCTTGGCAAAT
>JAYSVQ010000069.1:0-7632 GCA_043718485.1 Bacteroidota bacterium | reverse complement strand
ACGCCAGGCAACCAAATCCCCTTCCCTATATTTAACATCCGTCAACGTTAAACCCTGCGGTGGCAGGCTGCTACCAGCTAATTTTCGATCTTTGGCTTCTATTATTTTTCTGAATTCATCGAGGCTCAATTCGCCTTTTCCGATTTCGAGCAAAGTGCCGACAAGGGTTCTTACCATTCCGCGAAGAAAGCGATTGGCGCTTACATAATATTCAAGCAGGTCTCCATTCAAAACTATCCTTGATTCGGTTAGGGTGCAAAGAAATGTTTTGTTGGTGCCACCGGTTTTGCAAAAGCTTTCAAAACTATCATACTTCAACAATATGGCTGCTCCTTTTTGCATTTTTTCAATGTCAAGTACATTGCGATAAGACCAGGAAAACTCCATTTGCAAGGGAAGTTTCTTTCGAGCAATTCGATATACATAACTGCGACTGATGGCATCGTAACGCACATTAAAATCAGGTCTTCCGGCGAGCCAAACCTCGTTTAGAGAAATGTCAAAAGGTAACATTCCATTTATGGAAATTAGAAATTTCTCATGCAAAGGAAAGTCTAAATCCATTTGAGCGGGCATGTGCAAACCATGCACACCCGTATCGGTTCTCCCGGCAGGGTAGATTTCTACCTTGCGTTGGAAAAGTTGACTAAGTGCTTTTTCAATTTCTGCCTGAACGGTGTTTGCGTTTAACTGGATCTGAAATCCGTGGTATTTTGTTCCTTTATAACTAACATCAAAAACATAACGAGTGAAACCCGGTTTCGGATTTCTGGGGACAAAAGGCTTTTCGGTTTCAGATTCGCTGTTTTTCATTCAGAATTCAAAAATAATCCTTTTGAGGCAACTATTTGAAAATTAAAACAAATGGCTTAATATTGATAAAACCCGATTGGATATGAAAAAAGCTGGATTTTCTTTTTTGATTTTGTTCTGTTTTTCCTTTTTGAATGTAGAGGCCTCGCACATTTTTGGAGGCCATATTCACTACACCTATCTTTCAACCAATACTTACATTCTCACCCTTACTTTGTACAGAGATTGTGCAGGAACAAGTATTGCCGATACGGCAATCATCAGGGCAAGTTCATTGACGGGTTGCGGGAGCTTGCAACAATTTAAGTTGCCTAGAACTTTTTCAGGTTTGTACATTTCCTCCTGTCCTGGATTTCCCTCCGTTTGTCAAAGTGGAATCTTCCCTGGCATAGAAGTTGAGAAATTTGAGGATACCGTCACCTTTCCGGCGAATTGTAATGATTGGATGCTGTATTATGATAATTGTTGCAGAAGCAATTATGCAGGTAATTTGCAGAACCCGAGCAGCAGTTCCTTTTTTATACATGCTAAATTGAATGCATTAATTGTGAATTCCTCTCCGGTTTTTGACACAGTTGATCGCTGGTGGTTTTGTGTTGGCGTTCAGGATTCAATGAATTTAAATTGTTTTGACCCCGATGGCGATTCCCTTGCCTTTACTTGGGCCAACCCACTTAATGGCCCCGGACCGCTTGGCTCAAACATTTCTTATCAAGCTCCATTTACTGCGACAAATCCCATAAATGGTACGGAAACGCTTGATCTGGTAAGCGGAACCTTGGGGTTTTTCTCAGGCACGCCTCAAACTTTTGTGGTTGCCATGACAATTTTTGAGTATCGGATGGGAATCATGATTGGGTTTGTAGTGAAAGATATGCAGTTTACAATCGACAGTTGCAGTCCTTGTCAGATACCCCTCGCAAAAACGATACAAAGTGAAGGAGAATTGGCATTTTCAGTTTTTCCCAATCCGGTAAATGAGGCCCTCTATTTTACATGGACAGAGGTTCCGAAAGCAGCAACGATTTATGTTTATTCAATGGATGGCCGAAAACTTCGGCAAGAAGAACTTGGCTCTATTCTCGATGTTTCAGATCTCCATGAAGGCATGTATTTTATTCGCATTGTTGATGCGCAGGGGCGTGAGGGAACCCAAAAGATTGCGGTGCTGAGGTGATTCTAAAAGATTTTTACTTACAAAACTCCTTAAAATCCTCATCCCCATCATAAATTCCATTGTTTCGGGCAAAGGTCAAGTCATTGCAACCTGCGGTTACATTTCCCATTCTAATATGGGTAACCCCTCGGTAATAGCGAAGCTTAGGCTGTCCGGGATCAACCTTTTCGCAATATTCAAATTCTTTTAGTGCCTCAGGGTAGCGGCCCAAATCATATAAGCAAATTCCCCGATACATTATGGCTCCTAAATAATCTGGGTCAATTTCCAGCGCACTGTTTATATTTTCCAAGGCACCTTCCATATCGTGCATTTGAATTTTGGTATAGCCCAAATTTAGCCAGGCCGATTTATTTCTTGGATTAATTTTTAACAAATCCTCGTAATCTTTTACCGCCATTTTATTGTCACCAACCAAAGACTTGTAATACGCACGATTAGATAAGGCAAAAGTATCTTTAGGGTCGAGGGTCAGGGCTGACGAAAATTGTTTAAAAGCATTGTTGTAGTCTGATTCCATTGCATAACATAAGCCGGATTGTACCAGACTAATGCCTTTCTCATATCCGAATTGATGTGCTTTATCAAAATCGGTTCGAGCTTCATTGTATTTAGTCAATGCATAGCGCGCGATGCCACGGTGGAAATAATCTGAGCCTCTAAATTCAGCCAAGTCTTTTCGATTATCAAAATCAGAATTACTTCCCAATCGAATGGCTTCGTTCAGGTCTTTTTCTGCCTCTGTGTAATGTTCCAGATTTAGCCTGCTGATGCCTCTTCCTGCCCAAGCCTCACGCGAGGTAATATGTTTTGTAATAAAAGCAGAATAGGCCGAATCGGCTTCCTCAAAATAGCCTTCCTCTCTCAAACCATCTGCTTGGGTAGGCATGGGCAATTGCTGACACGAAACACCCAGAAATAGCCCTGAAAAAATCAGGGAGCGGAAAAGATTTTTCATACATTCAAACATACTTCAGCAAATTCAAATCTAAAAATTCAAAGCAAACTTCTTGCCATGAAGCGCTGTTCGCCAGATTTTCATACATTCAGCCTTGAAAATTTCATGAGAAGTTTAAAAAGCCTTTTTAGAAGCGCATTACCAAGGTTTTCCATGCCCGGGGGGATACGCTATAGCCTTTGGGTCATTTTAATCCTCGCTTCCCTCAATTTTTTGATGCGGCTTATTTTTCTCGTTTACAATTTTGCCAAAGCAGAAGACATTCCCAACTATTTTATTTTCAAAGCATTTTTGACGGGTTTTCGATTCGACATCGCCACCATCATGCTTTTTAACGGAATCATTTTCTTTTTTCTGAGCCTTCCCTTGGGCATAAATCGTCAGATGAGAACATTTCGGGTGGTCAATTTTTTCATTCTCTTTATCAATATTCCCATCCTAATCGTCAACTCAATTGATGTCGTTTATTTTGGATTTGCAGATAAAAGACTAACCCATGAGTTGTATAGTACCCGACCCGAAGAGTTATTTATTTTCGATATGTGGGCCATGTTAAGGGATTATGGCTGGTTGCTTTTAATGTTTCTTATTTTGTCGTATGGATTTTATCGTCTGCTGAATCGACTTTCATTGGCTACCCTTCGACCCGGAAATTCAGCATTTGGAGGTTTTGCCCGTTTTGGATTATTTCCGCTTTTGGTTGCTATCGCCATTTTTTTGGGGATGCGGGGTGGAACTCAGCCCAAACGATTAGACCCAGGCGATGCCTTTAATGGGCAAGGAACCTTTGCGGGTGATTTGGGACTGAACTCAGCTTTTACAGTTTACTTTTCTGTAAACGGACATGGATTGAAACGCCCGGAATTAACGCAACCCAAAAATGCAGTTACTCGCGTACAAAATTTAGTGAGAAATTCTTTTGACACAGATTTTCTTTCAAGTGATTTTCCTTTGCTTCGAAAATCATGTTTCAACGAGACCGAGAAAAAACTCAATGTTGTTTTTATTGTGGTCGAGAGTTTCGATGCCTTAAATGTCGGAAGACTAAACATGCGGGCGCTGAAAGGGCCGAGCGTAACTCCCTTTTTCGATAGTTTGTCAATGAAGGGGGTATTGTTCAGCAATTATTTTGCGCCAGCCAATCGTTCCATTGAGTTTCCTCCATCGATTGTGAATTCCATGCCCGATATTTTTCATCGGCCATTGATTGGTTCAGAAGATGAAAATAGTCGCCAATACGGCCTTGCACAAATGCTGAAGGAAAGGGCTTATCACACCTCCTGGTACCACGGCGGCAGAAATGGCACAATGGGATTTGACAGATACACAAAAAAAATTGGCTTCGATCATTATTTTGGAATGAATGAATACCCTCAAAAAGAAAAGGATTTTGATGGCGGATGGGGAATTTATGATGGCCCTTTCATGAAATGGTGGGCAAATCAATTGTTGGAAAAAACGCCGGAGCCTTTTTTTAGCTTGGGTTTTACCGTTTCAAATCACCATCCATTTTTTATGCCTGAGAAGGGTACAGAAGACATTCGAAAATTGCCGCTTAGCGAATATAAACAGACTACGCTTTATACCGATCGAGCCCTTCGCGGTTTTTTTCAAGTCGCTGAAAAGGCACCGTGGTACAATCGAACTATTTTTGTGATTACCGGTGACCATACATTTCATGAACACGACGACCCTGACGAATCTGAAATTACACATGCAAATGTTCCACTTTTGATTCTTGCCCCCGGACTTGAACCCGCAATAGACCCAACGATTGGTGGTCATCTCAATTTGCTACCCACGATGATTGATGTTTTGAAACTAAACACCTTACATTCAAGTGGCGCCTTATCCCTTTTTGAAAAGAAGACCGACAAACATTTTGCCATTTATAATCATACCGGAGTTTTCAGTTTGTTAATGGATGGGTTTTGTTGGTCCACTAATTTTTTGCAACCTTTGCCTTTTTGGTATTTCGAAAACAATAAATGGCACAGGCAAGCCAAAGGCGTTGAAATGCAGTTGGAATTGCGTGATAAAATGGACCAGAATTTACGGGCTTTATTACAGGTTTTTGGTGATTGTCGCTTTGAAAACAAATATTGGAGTCCTGAAGTGAAAAATATACAGCCTGATAATCAATAGTTTGGATAAGCTTAGGCGAAATGAATGAAGCATTACCCTATCTTTTGACTTGCCTGATTTGAGAAGAAGCGAAATGAAAATCCTTTTTATCGTAAATCCAGTAGCCGGAAAAAGAAAAAGCCCTACACGCTTAATCTCATCTATAAAAAAGATTGTTGAGGAGTCTGGTTTTGAATATTCAGTTCGAGTATGGAAAAGCCCTGAAGATCTTGACGAAATGATTCAACTAGCCATTAGCGAAAAGTTTAATCGCATTGTTGCGGTAGGTGGCGATGGCACTGTCAATGCAATTGGAAAACGGTTAATCGGCACAGAAATCGCAATGGGCATTGTTCCGAGTGGAAGTGGAAATGGCTATGCGCACCATTTGGGATTCTCAAAAAAATACGAATCTGCAATTCGTGAAAATTTAGCAGGCGGCATTGTAAAAGTGGATACAGGAATTTTTGGCGGAATTCCCTTTCTAAATAGCGCAGGAATCGGAATTGATGCAGAAGTCGCCGGAAAATTTGCCCATTCAAAACGCAGAGGACTTCGTACCTACATTCAGAAAAGCTCTCAAACCTTGATGCATTTCAGAAGTTTTCCTGTAACTGTTGAAGTGGATGGCGTGAAGGAATCTTTCGAAAAAGTTTTTTTTGTAGATATTGCCAATGGAACCGAATGGGGCAATGGAGCAAAAATTTCTCCCCTTTCCCGAATCACAGATGGTTCATTCACCAGCGTAATTGTGCCTAAAACTTCTTTTACAAAGTTCCCAAAAATGTTGAACCAACTCTTTCGGGGTAGCTTGAATAAAAATCGAAACGTAAGAATGATAACCGGAAAAAAATTTATTTTGGAAAGGTTGGAATCCGGAATCGCACATGTGGATGGTGATCCTGTCATGTTGGGACAAAGAATTGAATGTGAAATTATTCCTTTTTCCTTGTCAGTTGTGGTACCTCACTTGAATAGGGCAATTTGAATTTTTTTTAAGGAAATACGACCCAAACGATTTACTTGGGCTGGATTTCCCGAAGGTTAAATTATTGTTTTAACACCCAATTTATGCTCGCTCTGAGAGTTCAAGCCACCTTATTTCTTTTTGGTCCAAAGATGATTTTAGACCAATAAGTTCTTTTCCAATTTGGTTTAAGATTTCATAATCGCTTGTTTTTCCTTCTAGCGAAGATTCTAATTTTTCAATTTCTTTTTCCAAAAGGGGAATTTCTGTTCCTAGTGAATCAAGTTCTCTTTTTTCGTTGAAACTCAATTTCCTTTTTTCTATTTTATCCTTCTCTAGCTCTTCTGTTATGGAAGAACTTTCAAAAGATTTTTGTTCTGATTCTTCTTCTTGGTCAGCGGTTAGTTTCCAATGTTTGTATTCTGAGTAAATACCCGGAAAGTCTTTTATTTTTCCTTCGCCCTCAAAAACAAAAATATGTTCAACCAGCTTGTCCATGAAAAACCTATCATGAGAAACGATAAGCAAACATCCGGGAAAATCAACCAGAAAATTTTCTAAAGCGGTTAAGGTAATCAAGTCTAGGTCATTGGTAGGCTCATCGAGAATCAAAAAATTCGGATTCATGACCAAGGTGCGCAAGAGAGAAAGACGTTTCTTTTCTCCGCCGCTTAATAAATCAACAGGGGTATGTTGAAGTTGGGGCGGGAAAAGAAAGAGGCTCATAAACTGAGAAGCCGAAATGGTTTCGCCGGTAGCAAGGGTAAAGTGTTCTGCAACTTCAGTTACTACTTCCAGGGCTTTTTGCCCGGGTTTGAATGCCAGGCCTTCTTGGCGATAATAGCCGAATACGGTATTTTCCCCCACAATAATTTCACCCGATTGGGGCTTCATCCTTCCGGTTGCCATTTCTAAAAAGGTGGTTTTTCCCGTTCCATTTTGGCCAATGATTCCCAATCGTTCCTTTTTTCTAAAAACGTAATTGAATTCATCCAAAATCAATTTATTGGGCCAGGCAAAACTCACATCTTTCCATTCCAATATTGAATTTCCTAACCGAGAAATTTTTGCTTCGAGCTTTATTTCTTTTTTCTTTACCGGCCCTTCAGCCCTTTTTTGCAAGCCTGAAACGGCATTTATTCGTGCCTGTGATTTTGTGGTACGCGCTTTTGGTTGGCGTCTCAGCCATTCTAACTCCGTTTTAAGCAAGTTTCTTGCTTTGTCAGCGACTGTAATTTCCGATGTTTCGCGCTCAGCCTTTTTCTCCAGAAAATATTCATAATTCCCTGTGTAAGTGAATATTTTGCCACCTTCTAATTCTACGATTCCGTTTGTAATTCGATTGAGAAAATAACGGTCGTGCGTTACCATGAGAATCGCGCCCTGAAAATCGTTTAGAAATTCTTCAAGCCATTCCACCATTTCCAAATCCAAATGATTGGTAGGCTCGTCAAGTAAAATTAAATCAGGTGAAGAAATCAATAATTCTGCAAGTGCTACTCTTTTTTTCTGCCCACCTGAAAGACTACCCGTTTTTGCTTCAACATCTTGAATACCCAGCCGCCCAAGAATTTTTTTCACCTTCGCTTCCAG
>JAYSVQ010000068.1:0-2608 GCA_043718485.1 Bacteroidota bacterium | reverse complement strand
TGTGATGCAACTTTTGGGCAAGACACCTCGGTTCGGGGCATAATGGTTGACCGCAGCCCCAACTCTTGGTTGTTGTGCAATGTGGTCAATAATTTTGGGGTGGGCATGATCTATGAAAGACCCTCAATGCCGGGATTTGCCACCTCGAGTAACGCCATGATGTCGGGAACCAATGGCAAGATTGGATTGGAAATGACGAATGATGGCAGGATTGGATTTCAAGGGAATGCAAGTAATGCTTCGGGAAATTCATGGTTGGGAACTTTTGGAAGCTATCAGACTTTTACCAATAACGCTTTAGGGCATTTATCCCGTCATTATGTAAGGACCTGGATTACCGATGAAAATCCTACAATTTATGCAACACAAGCAGGGACGCCTGTTGCAATCGATACTGTAAACTCATGGCATTATGCATTTTGGGAATGCCCATATAATGGAGGTTGGGGCGGAACGCCGATTGTTCCCGACCCTGATTCGAGTTATTACAGTGAGATGTATGACATTGTAAAAGATTTAGATACATTTCCACGCTTTGAGGAGGAACACAAATGGGCGGCACGGTTTTTTGTTATCGGTGAAATGGTGAGGGATACTATGCTCAAAACTCAATTTGATGGCGGTGATTTTTGGGATGTGCATTCCGATTCCACGATTGGAAATTTATGGGACGTAATAAACCTTCAAAGGTACGGTGATCTTGAAGGGGCCGAGGCGGCCTTAGCTTTTTTCGAGCCTGTAAACCTTGTTGAAGAAAATTTCAAGGCATTTTACGAAATCTTGATTGCCCATGAACTTTCAGGCAAGACTGAAATCGATACTGCGCAACTGGACTCTCTTACCCTAATTGCGGAACAATGTCCTGATTTGGGCGGCTTGGCAGTACATTTAGCCAGGGCACTACTTGCCCCTGAAGGAATAGAAATTTATGAGCCCAATGCTTGTGAAGAATCCGGAAAACAGGAATTTATTTTTGCAAAAGATAAAGTAGAAACAAAGTTCTCAATCGTAACTTACCCGAATCCAAGTAATGGTCAGGTTACTTTTGAATTAAGAGGTGAAGTTAGTAAACCTGTTCATTTGAAAATTAAAGACCTATTAGGCAGGGAAGTATTTTCTTTTGAGTTAAGTGAAAAAGAAAGGAGCAAAGGATTAAACTTCAACGACCTTTCCGGTGGTGTTTACCCCTGGGAAGGAAAATCCATTGATACGCATTTTACAGGAAAGGTGATTATACACAAATGATATTTTTTAGGGCGCTAATATATGTTTTAATGACAAGCATTATCGCTTTCAACACTGTTACTGTATTCGGCCAAAGGAATCGAAATTGGACATTTGGCGAATCCATATTTATGACTTTCGATTCAGGTGGCCCGAAAGTAGATACCAGTCGCAGGTCAACCTGGTTTTTTGAATTGACGGCAAGTATAAGTGATGAAATTGGTGATTATGCTTATATGGCCAGTCATAATGAAATATATGACAGAGAAAACCAGTCCATCACTGCCCCTTGGTCAGGCTGGCAAAGTGATTATTCTTTTACTCAAGGCGTAACACTTTTTCCATACGATCCAACAGATAAAACGATTTGTGTTTGGATGGGATTTAACTGCCCTAATGTAAATAGTATATGTTTACAAGGAACGATTATCGCCAATGACTTAAATGGAGGAAATGGTCGAGTTATTGATCCAATTGTAGTTTTGGTTGACACTATTGAAGCAATTACTGAAAAACTAAATGCTACGAAGCATTCAAATGGGAAGGATTGGTGGGTGTTTGGCCATTTACACGCCAATTACTCATGGCCGGGTCAAAAAACCTATTTCAAGATATTGTTAAATGGCAGTGGTTTTTCAGCCCCTACGTTTCAGGATATAGGCAGTGACATTACACCTAATATTGCGACTATACCCTATAACAGTTTAGGGGAATTGATTTTTTCTGAGCAAGGGAATCGTTTGGTTTTTGTATCGGGTGCAGGTACGATTGATCTTTTTGATTTTAACCGATGTACCGGACAATTAAGTAAATTTCTTGCTCTGGGTAGTCCGGCCACCAGTTATTGGAGTGACCATGTTTATTATGGTGCTTCTTTTTCAGCAGATGGTAGTAAATTGTATGTATCTGAAACACAAAATGCAAATGGTTGTGGTTTATTTCAGTTTGATTTAAGTGATGCAGATTCAATTTTAGCGAGTAAAACCTTAATTTATCGACTGCCCCCTGACAATACTCAGTTTGGCCAACACCAAATTGGGCCTGATGGTAAAATCTATATTACAACGGTTAATGTTTATGACTCATCAAACAGTCATAATTTCTTTTTGTCTGTTATTAATGAGCCAAATCTCTTAGGTGCAACCTGTAATTTTCAATTGGATGCAGTTGATTTAAATGGATGGCGAGGGGGTTATGGCCTTCCCAACATGCCCAACTATAATCTCGGTCCTGAGCGCATGGTTGCAGATTGCGGGCCTGATATTAGCATTTGCTTTGGTGATTCTGTGCAGTTGGGTGTGCCCGATACCAGTGGGGGCCGGGTTGATTTTGCATGGAAGCCCCTGCGACCAAGTGATGGTTCGGTTGCAGATAGCAGCGATGC
>JAYSVQ010000067.1:0-7663 GCA_043718485.1 Bacteroidota bacterium | reverse complement strand
CCTGATTTGCTTCAGCAGCTGTGAAGGTCGGGAATAAAACATAAGAATCTTTTAACACCTTTTGGTTGGCATCGAAACGGTCAACCCTTATGCCTATGTTGAAAATAATATCTTCTAACTCAAATCGATCCTGCACATAACCTGAAATGTAGGTGGGTGCAAAAGCGTTCATTGGGCGAAACTGAAGATCGGTAAAAAAGTCTTCTGTGGCTCTATTTTTTACCCGCTTTCCGGTGTAATCATAACCATAATAGTTTACAAATGAATTTCCCTCGTTCAACAATTCATCAGAAGTAAACATATCAAGCGAAAAAGTAGATGGGTCGAGATTATCTACATTAATGAATTCGCTACCGGTTGTAGCCAATCCCAATTTCGTTCTCAAGCTTCGGTCAAAATTAGTTTGATCTGCAGCCTGATAGGCTGTTGGTGCATGCACTGTGTCTTGAAACATTCCATCTTGAAGAACCAATTCCCAGGTAGAAGGGTCTTGGTTGATGGTGGAAAGGTGGCGATTTGCAGACTGGCGCATAAAACTCCAAAGTCCTCTTGCACCTACTCCATAAAAACGTTCTGCGCGTTGTTCAAACTCAAAGCCTGCTTTTATGTTATGGCCACCCAATTCAGCACTTGCCTGCCCTGTGAGGCGATATTGCTCATAATTAAATTTTGAATATCCGCCTGTCGATGCACCCGCTCCTGAGTAGAGAGAATACACCCCATCAGGACTATCTCCATTTCTAAGCCCTCCATAAAAAGCAAGGAAGTCAAGATTATTAATGGAATAATCTCTTCCGCCAGTAATGGGATTTGTAATACCGTTTGTGGCAATGTAATTAAATATAAAGTCATTGTATCTGGCCATGACCGGGTTTTTGGAATTTGCGCCATCAAAAGACAAGTTTCTGGGAGAAAAGCCTGCCGTTAGGAAATAGGTCGATTGTGAAATTTGTTGATTGTGACCTTCAGAGCCTGGGCTAACTGCCCTATAAACTTCGATGCGATCAAAATCGAATTTACCTACATACCCGTAGTCGAAAAAGTTTTCTTCATGGTCGCGATTCAAAAAATTCCGGTTGTAGACGTTGTAGTCTGCCTGAAGCATGTAAACCAGATTTTTTATTTTTGAATCCTTGCTTCCTTTAAAAGTCTGTTGAAAACGGCCCCAAGCTCTAAATAAGGTTCCTTTAAATATTTGATTTCCTTCCGGCGACAAAAGGGAATTGCTTAAACTCCAGGAATCAGATGTAATGCCTTCATAGGTGTACCCCACTTTAAAAACAATATTGTCGGTGGGTTGAAAGTCGAAGCGGCCTGTAATTCTGCGGCGCAAATCTTCGGCAAATGGTTTTCTTCTAACGGTGGTAATTTCTTCGGGCTTAATATAATTGGCAGTAGAAATGAAGAAATTTCCCCCTTCGTCAAGTTTCAGTGGATTATTGGTATAATAATCGAATGCCTCATCGGTGAGCGCGCTGTTGTCGTAATAGTAATTAACCTGGTCAACTTTATACTCACTTTCACCAGCAACCATAAATCCTAAAATAGGTTTTTTGTAACCCATCACAGAATCGTAGCGAGATAAAATGGGACCCGAAAGATTAATTCCTAAAAGTGTGTAGCCAAAAGGATCAAGGCCTAGATAAGGTTTAGGTAAAATGGTACTGGTAAGAATCTCGCCACCACCCGTAAGCTCAAGGCTTGGCCCTGCTGTGGTAATAGAAATTACACCGCCAATCATGTCACCATATTCTGCTGGCGTACCGCCTGTAATTACGTTGATTTGCTCAATCGATTTTTGGGGAAGAGATACGACACCTCTCATTTTCACACCATCAACAAAATAGGTGGTTGCGTTAGAACGGCCCCCTCTCATATTGATTCCACCTCCTCTATCATTCGGTACTGCACCCGCTGCTAATGCTACCACCGAGTTGATGTCGCGATAGCCTGATTCTCTAACCTGGTTTTTATTAAAACTTTCAATTGAGGTGGTTTGGTCAAACTCGATTGGTTCATAAATGCGCACCTCCTCAAGCTGAACATCCGCTTTCATTGAAATGTCAACGGTCTTTGTTTTTAGCGTAACGACCTGAACCCCATCAATAATCTTTTCCTGACCGGCAAAGGTTACGTGAATAGAATACTCCCCTGGAGTTATGGGGTATATGGTGTAGTCGCCTTCATCATCGGTATTTGCCCCTGCCTTGACCATACCGTTTTGCATTACCTTGACGGTGGCATAGGCGACAGGGTCGCCGGTTTCATCTGTAACTTTTCCTTTGAGCTTTCCAGCATCGGATTGCGAAAATCCGGCAGAAAAGGCTAACAAATAGAAAGCCAGGAGGAGTCCAATTTTCTTCATAACGCTTCAGAGAAATAAGTTTCCCATTGCTTTCGGTTGGCCGAAAACGGGCGAAAATAACAAACCAAATGGTTCAAACACAAATCGGGGACTAACCATTTCCTTTTCATTTTCGTAGCAACGGGTTTTGTTCATTCATTTTTTGCTCCGGTCAAATACCAGTTTACATCAAATGTAAAGTCCTTGATGCCATAATTTGGCAATAAAAACTGTAATAGGTTACATGATTTTTGCTATTTTTACGCATCCAATTATCGTAAAAACTTAGGAAACGACCTCATGGACTTGATTTTTGACATCCTAAAAAAGCTTCGAAACTATGAATTACGCAATATTCGAAACCAATTAAAGGCCTCACCTCACGAATTTGAAAAAGTGGGGAAACTCTTTGAATTAGTTACACGATTTAAAGAAAAGCCCGAAAGCTTTTATTCTCAAAAATTATACAGCAAGGAGCCCGACAACACCTTTAGGGTGACCAAATCCCGACTCAAAAAAATGATGGAGGAGTCGGTTTTACTGGAAAGAAGTTTAAGCGGATATAGTGCTGAATACACCAATTCTATGCTCTTATCCCGAAAAAAGCTGCTTCAGGGCGAAATTTTATTGGGAAGAGGGGCTTACAAGGCGAGCAAGAATATTTTGCTTCAAGTCGCTGCTTTAGCCCGAAAATATGCCCTACATGAGGAGCAATTTCAGGCCGAAATGCTATTGCACCGCGTGAAAAGCGTCAATATTTCTGTCAGGGAGTTTGATAAAGGAACGGCTTCTTTATTGGAACTCAACCGATTAGATTTTTTAGTGAGAGAATCAGCCATCCTTTTTTACTCCCTTTCCAATTTTCTAACTTCTAAAACAACTGAGGACCCCTTGGTACTTAGAAGTTTAAAAGAAAAAATGAAGCGAATTGAGGAAATAAAAGACCTTACAGGCTCACCTCACGCAGCTTATTACTATTTGTATGGAAGCGTTCTTTACCATCAATACTTATTTAATTACCCGGCAGCCAAGCAATTTTGTATCAAATACCTGCAACTTTTAAATAAAGAAGCATCCCTTCGCTCAAAGCAGAGAATCGCAAATACCCATTTCCAACTAGCTGAAATCTCTTTGCGAATGGGCGAGTTGAAAGATGCCATGCGATACATTCAAGAAACGTTGAGTTTTTTCCCGAAAGACGAAACCAATTACTTAATCACCCTGGGTACTGCTTATAGAATTGCTTTTATCTCAAAAGACTTTGACCTCTGTCAGGATATTTTGGACGAAGCCTTGGCTCACCCGAGATTGAGCGTTTCAAAAATGCGCGCGGCAACCTGGCATTATTTTCAAGCATGCCTGCTTTTTAAAAACAAAAATTACAAGGAAGCGACGCGTGCGCTCAACGAGGCGACGGCTTTGCTCAGCGATAAATATGGCTGGAATTTATCTTTCCGATTACTTGAGATTATGATTCTGTTTCAGGCAGGCCACAACGATTTGTTAGATGCCCGCATTCTGAATATCAGGCAATTTGTAAGACGTACCCAGAAAAATTCTGAACTGTACCGGCCCATGCAGTTAATTGGCATTCTTATGGATTGGCATAGAAATTCTCTCAATTTAAAAAAGGCTTGGCCTAGCATTAGAAAAAAGCTTGACAATCTCGAAAGCCACCATTCCAAAATGCCCTTTAGCACCTCATCGGGCGAATTAATCAGATTAGAAGAATGGTTAATTGGGAAAATGGGAGAAGCTTAATTCAATTTTGGATTTTACTCATTTTCCGCCAAAAAAATCTTTACTCTTTCGAGAATTCGTGAATTAATTCGTTGTAGGGATTCATGGCTCCAGCCCCCAATATGCGGACAAAGAATAACCTGATTATGGTTTCGCAAGAAATCAAACTCAGATTGTTGCTTAGGGGTAAGCAGACCTATTTTCTCATTTTCAAAAACATCTAAACCTAAGCCTTTTAGTTTTCGGTCCTTCAAAAACAAAATCACATCCTCCGTTTTAAGAATTTCACCACGAGAGAGATTTAACAAAAAATCGAGCTTGCGAAAACGAGATAAATAATCGCCTTGAACAAGGTGTTGTGTATCTGAGCTTAGCGGAATATGAAGAGATAACACCTGAGCCTCTTGAAAAATTCTGTGCATATCCGCCTCCTCAATGTATTCGCTTCCAAAACCGGCCTTGTACTTGTCATATGCCAGTACATTCATGCCCATTGCCGCCACCCTTTTTGCCATTTCAGAACCGGTATTTCCATAGCCAATGATTCCGATTGTTTTTCCAAAAAGTTCGGTCGCTCTGTTTTCTTCGCGCTTCCATTCTCCGTTTCGAATTTCACGGTCTGCCTTTGCGATATTATGCATTAGAGAAATGAGCATTCCCAAGGCCTGCTCAGCAACCGAAATCGCATTTGCACCCGGAGTGCAAAAAACTTCTATCCCTTTTTCTTTTAACAAGGGTAAATCCATGTGGTCAAGACCAACTCCGGCCCGACAAATCAGTTTTAAATTTTGGGCATTTAAAAGGCTGTCTGAATTGACGCTAATTTTGCTATTCATAATCAAGACATGAGAATCCTTCAAGGAAGCGATCGCCTGCTCTTGATTACAATCTGGAATAAACAAAATGTCGGCATTCAAGGCTTTCAATGAAGCTACAAATTCCTCCGGAAATGGATCAATCAAAACGATTTTTCTTTTCATTTTTTAAGCAAGGCTTTTAAGGCCAGAATGCAATCTAAATCTTCGTTTTCGTCGGGATTTCCAAAATGGGCAATGCGCAAAATTTTTCCTTTTAATTCGGCCTGTCCACCGGCAGCGTGTATGCCATAATATTCTTTAAGTTTCAACCTGATTTCTTCATTATCTATCCCTTCAAAATAAAAAGCGGTTAAGGAATCTCCTGAATTTTTTGGAAATAACTTCCCACCCAGTTTTACCATTTCTTGCCTGAATCTTTTTGCCTTACGGTGATTTTCATTCCATAAATGGGGAAGTCCATCTTTCTGTATTTTTTGAAGTACCGCATCTACACCGAAAAAAAGTTGACAGGGTGGAGTATAAGGATATGAAAAATCGGAAAGTGCTTTATAGTAAGGAAATAATGTAGAAGCGTCTTCATTCGACTGTTGATTCAAAATCGTTTCTGCCCGAGCCGAAAGGGCAACAAAAACGGTTCCTGCAGGATTCAAAAGGCTTTTTTGCGAGGCGGCAATCGCAACATCTGCAAACCAAGCATCCATATAAAAAGGCAATATTCCGGCAGTTGAAACGGTATCAACAATACGCAGGGCTTGAGGGGTTTTTTCTTTTGCAACGGAAAGTAAAACCTCCAGATCTAGTGTCGCTCCGGTAGAAGTTTCGCAATGGGTAAACACAATCCCCTTTACATCAGGATGGGAATCGAGCATTTTTTTCAATTGGGTTTTTTCTATTCCCTCCCCATTTTTCGAGACGAGAGAGACGACATTTAATCCGATTGATTTTCCGAAAATAGACCATCGCTCACTAAACCTTCCATTAACCGGAATGAGGATTTTGTCGCCCGATAAAAATAAACTGCGCATCGCAATTTCTACCCCTAAGGTTCCGGTTCCGGGCAAGCCCAAAACGGCTCCTTTGGTTTGGAAAAAATATTGAAGACGAGATTGAAAATCACGAAAAAAAACAGCAAATTCTTTTTCCCTTTGGTGAATGGCAGGCTTTGCGATTGCGGCCCAAACAAATTCGGGAACAGATACAGGCCCAGGCGTTACAATGAGTGTTTTATTGGTCATGCGATTCCCATTTATTTACAAACATCGGTACAATTGGGCCCACTCGTCAATTGACAATTGCTCTGCTCTTTGCGTAAGAAATTTTTCAGCTTCATTGGGATTTGAAAAAGAATGGGCATGTAATGCGTTTCTTAACGTTTTTCGCCTTTGGTTAAAACCTGCCTTCACCAATTTTTTAAATGTTGAAAATTCTGGTGGGTGCAAGGTTTCCTTTTTTCGAATCGAAAATACTGCACTTTTTACTTTGGGACGAGGCACGAAAACCGTCTCTGGAACGGTAAATTCATATTTTACAGTAAACCATGTTTGCAATAACACACTTAAAATTCCATAGGTTTTATTCCCGTGTTTTGCACAAATCCTCTCTGCAACTTCTTTTTGAACCATAAAAATTCCCTGTTCAACCCAGTTCAAGTTCTCCAATAAATGAAAAAGCACAGGAGAAGAAATATTGTAGGGCAAGTTTCCAATAAAACAGGCTGGAAACTGTAAATGGGCCTCCACTTCCCAGAGCAGAAAACTTTGGTGAATGATTTTCAACTCAGAGCCGTGGAAAGTCGTTTTTAAAGATTCAACTGCCTCATTATCAAACTCAACCAACATCAACGGAATGGGCAAATCGACTAAAAATTTTGTAAGTGCACCCGTTCCGGGTCCAATTTCAACCAAGACTTTGGAAGTCGGGTCTATCAATCCTACAATTTTTCGGGCAATATTATCATCGGCTAAAAAATGTTGCCCCAACGATTTTTTAGGCTTTACAAAGGGTCTGGGACTGTTTTTGGAGTTTTGCACCGAATAAAAGCACGGAATAGAATTGTAAACCCAAAATTCTCCAATTCTGCGCCTGAAACCTAAAACCTGACTTTCTAAAATATAAAATCCTGATTATCAATAAACAAGACTTGTAATTTCGAAAATCTTATATTTTTATAGAGGGCAAAAAATAATAAAGCGAATAAAACCGACGAAGCCATTTAAAAGACTGCCTGCTTTGACCTAACTTTAGCCCTCATTTTCAAGCCTTTTAGGGATATGGAAATCAAAAAAACTGGAATCATCTCACCCGCCGTCTCAAAAAATTTAATCTCCCTCATTTTACATCCCGGTAATTTGAGAGAGACCCTAAAATGGGTTCAACATAATTTTCCGGAGGCCAACCTTCCTGCTACCGATTGGGCAGAAAAAGAAGCGAAAAATTACTTTTTAGGAGGCCAGAATAATATGGTTTTCATTGGGCTTGGCAAGGATTTTACCACAGAGGATTTGAGGAGAGCAGTCGCTTTTTCAGTTTCAAAAGCGAATGAACTAAAATTCACAGACCTAACCGTTGTTTGGGAGGGCCGTAGTAAACCAGAACATTGGAAAGCAATTACTGAAACGGGAATATTAGCGAATTATCAATTTAACGTTTACAAGACAAAAGCGAACCGTAATTTATTGCAAAACTTATGGATGGCCTGCCCAAAAGCGTTTGCAAAAGAGGTAGAAAAAGCCAGCAGAATTGCCGAAACTACCTGCCTTGC